>NZ_DKJS01000001.1:0-8751 GCF_002455205.1 Lysinibacillus sp. UBA6686
AAAAATATTTAGGGATAACAGTTGGGCGTAATTTGGATGAGCTTTTCACCCAGCCTCAAATGCCTACGCCAACAGTTGAACCAAGTGAGGACGATATTGTTGAAACAACTGATCCACTATTAGAAATAGAAAGTGCTGAATAAATAAGACAACAGAGAGGACGAGGTGATGGCATGTCAGAACATTTACAAAGCACTGAGGAGATTGAAAAAATAGATGATTTTTTAGATAGCGGCTACAAAATTAAATATGTGTATGAAAATTTAAGTGGAATGTTTGTAGAGTTTGCACGTCAGAAGGAAGTTGTGTTGCTACAAATTCTAACAGCGGATGCCCGTAAATACTTTTCAGCCAAACTTCAAGAGCAAACGTTGTTACAATAAATAAAATTAGTGGATTAGTTATTTCTTGACCTAGATAGAAAATCTTTGTAAAGATTCCCCTTACTAGTTAAGCATGATTTCGGTATTGAACCGGATTCATGCTTTTTTGATTTTAAACTTAATATATGTTTTTCCTAAAAATACAATTGTATTTTTAGGATGTATTTATTATTATAGAAAAAGTATTCAACTTAGAAAAACATCAAAGAAAGAGGCGTTATTCGAGTGGTAAACAAAGAATTAAAGAGAGGGTTAGAGGCACGTCATATCCAAATGATTGCGTTAGGCGGTACAATTGGCGTTGGTCTATTTATGGGTTCAGCTAGTGCTATTCAGTGGACAGGTCCCTCTGTGCTTCTTGCCTATGCGATAGCAGGTATCTTTATCTTTTTTATTATGCGGGCTATGGGAGAGATGCTTTATAAGGAGCCAAGCACTGGCTCTTTTGCAACATTTGGCTATAAATATATTCATCCGTTAGCAGGTTATTTAACAGCATGGAGTAACTGGTTTCAGTGGATTATTGTTGGTATGTCAGAAATCATTGCAGTAGGTACTTATATGCAATACTGGTATCCAAGTTTACCAGCATGGATTCCAGGATTTATTGCAATGGTCATTTTAGGTGTCGCTAACTTTATTTCAGTAAAATCGTTTGGTGAGTTTGAATTTTGGTTTGCGATGATAAAAATAGTTACAATTATTTTAATGATTATCGCTGGAATCGGGCTCATTTTCTTTGGTCTAGGTAATGATGGCATTGCTATTGGGCTATCTAATCTATGGGATCATGGAGGTTTCTTTACAGGCGGCTGGACAGGCTTTTTCTTCGCCTTATCGTTANNTATCAAGGAGTCGAGTTAATTGGTATAACAGCTGGAGAGGCGAAAAATCCTCAAAAAACAATTACAAATGCGATTCAAAGTATTATTTGGCGTATTTTAATCTTCTATATTGGTGCCATTTTTGTTATTGTGACGGTTTATCCATGGAATGAGTTGGGGACAATTGGCAGCCCCTTTGTCGCTACGTTTGCTAAGGTAGGTATCACAGCAGCGGCTGGAATTATTAATTTTGTCGTCATTACAGCGGCAATGTCGGGCTGTAATAGTGGGATATACAGCGCAGGTCGAATGTTGTATACATTGGCTATCAATGGACAAGCGCCGAAGTTTTTTGCCAAGCTTTCTCATAATGGGGTACCATTATTCGGGACGGCAGGTGTTTTAGTAGGTCTAGTGATTGGTGTAATCTTAAGCTATTTGGCGCCAGAAAATTTATTTGTCTATGTTTATAGCGCAAGCGTTTTACCAGGAATGGTCCCTTGGTTTATTATTTTAATCAGTCAAATAGGATTCAGAAAAACACATGGTACAAAGCTATCTAAGCACCCGTTCAAAATGCCATTTGCTCCGATTACAAACTATTTAACAATTGCTTTTTTAGTAATGGTACTAATCGGAATGTGGTTTAATGATGATACACGTGTTTCATTAATCGTAGGAATTATTTTCTTAACTTTAGTGACGATAAGCTATTATGTATTTGGCATTGGCAAAAACCGTCATGAGCAGTGAGTAGAGGGTGTCTTATAGGAGCTCCCCTAGATAATATTTGAAAAATGATCTTATTATAAATAGAGTAGGGACAATCAATTGTGGATTGTCCCTTTTAATTAGTGTTCTTTTCGCATAATAAAGCTCAAATGTCTACCGGCTTGTTTGTCTTCGCGATAGGAAAAACCATTTGGGTTAAGATATGTGCAAGTTGCATCAATGTCAATCTGCTTAGAAGGAATACCCGCAAGCTCACATTGTTTTTTGACGGTTTGTTGATTATCAATATGATATTTATTGGTTTGAGCATTAAAATACATAAAATCTTCAGCGTATCCTAAATTGTGGAATTTCTCATAGACATCTGTATCAACTTCAAATTTTTGTTGACTCAGCGCCATACCGATTTGTACATGAAAATCTTGTGGCTGACAATGCTCCTGCTTGATTAAATGCTGGAAAAGCTTCAATGTTACTTCCTTAACGGTCCCTTGCCACCCTGAATGCACGACGCCAATCAGCCCATTGACTTCATTATAAAAAATAACTGGTACACAATCGGCAGTAAAGCTGCATAAAAGTAAATTTGGCTCGCGTGTGTAAAGTGCATCAGTATTCGCAATGGCGGTATCCAATTGTTCAGCTCCTCGTCCTTTATCGGAGGCTGTAACACAATAAAAATTAGCACTATGCGTTTGCTGCATGCAGACAAAATGATTGAGGTCACATTGCAACGATGCTGCTAAATTTTTGCGATTTTCAAGCACGTCCGCTATATTCACACAAGTATGCAATGCCATATTATTTTGTTCTAGCTCGTGCCAATCTTTTAAGGTAATGCCAGCAATAAAAGGGGCATTATCTACATAAATTTTTGTTTTCATATCATCACCTCGTCTTACTATATAGGATTGAGTTGTGAATGTATAGGCACTTAATACTCATACCCTTCTATTGTATTTTTAGACATAAAAAATAGATTTCTTCACATATAGTATCGAAGAATCAAATATAGAAGGAGTGTTGAATTAATGGCTCAAGAAAAGTTTTTATTAATTTGTCAATTAGGCATGGGGCTATTTTGGATTATTACATATATACTCATTATCAAACAGGGATTCCAGGATAAGAAGTATGGTATGCCAATGGCCGCCATTTGTGCCAATATTTCATGGGAATTTATCTTTGCCTTTATGTACCCACAAAATGATCTTCAAAGAATAATTACCTTCCTTTGGTTTTTATTAGACATCATGATAATGATGCAATATTTAAAATATGGTCATAAAGAATATCAAAAATTAATTCCTAGTAAAATATTCTATGCATCATTTTTTATAACGCTTGGTGCATGTTTTTTCATTATTTTAGCAATGATGCATGAATTCAAGGATATAGTCGGAAAATATGCTGCATTTTCACAAAATCTGATGATGTCAGGGCTGTTTATTGCCTTATTACTACAACGAGGAAATCTCAGTGGCCAATCGATGGGCATAGCAGTTTGTAAAATGATTGGTACTATATTTGCAGCAGTTGGCTTTTATATGTACTTTCGAACTCCCTTGATTACCATTATCTCACTTGCGACTCTTGTTTATGATTGGCTCTATATTGTGTTAATTTATCGGCTCTATCAAAAAAGAGTTATGTAAAATACGAATTATCATTTTATTTAAATAAATATTAGTCATTTTGCTAATTACAATCATATAGTAACGATGTTTCAAGCAAAATAGTAAGAATGTTGTGAAAAACATGGATGAATAGTGCTTGTCACAGAGCTAAATTCTCAATAAAAGGTACACATAAATATGAAAATAAATAAAAATGTACAAAAAGCAACACACTATCACTGTCAAACGAATAAGATGTTTCTGTACTATAACGTTAGAGGTAGGTGCTTGCTATTGAAAAAACAGTGGGTGGTCGCACTGTTTATGTTATGCACAATTGGACTATTCGGCTGTCAAGGAAAATCGGAGAATGAGAAACAACAAGAGCAAGATTTAGAGCAGGAACACAAGGAAAACAAACAGGCTGTTACTTATGAGCAAAAGCAACAATTGGAGACTGTTGTGAAAATTGTTGATCCCTCCACAAATGCAGTTATAAAAACAATTTCTCCACATGAAATGGGCTATGAAAGCGATGTATCATCTTATACAAAGGAAATTGAACAATTGGCAAAAGTGCTGGCAAGAGGAAATGGAGATACGGTTGGTTATGATCAGCGGATGATACTTGATAGGATGGATGATAACGGAAAAATAGTAAAGGGTAGTCCTTTAATAGTTTTAAAAGAAAAAGAATTGGTAGATAGAATATTAGAGGCTTCAACATCTGGTGGTAAAGTCATGATGCCACTTTATATAACAGAAAGCGGTTATTATCTGGAAGATATTCCTTATTTGTCGGAAACCGTTGTTGCATCCTATACCACTTATTTTAATAATGCTGATGGAGGAAGAAATAAAAACATCGAATTATCTGCAAAAGCGATTCACAATGTTATTGTTGGAAGCGGGGATTATTTTTCATTTAACACCGTTGTTGGACCAAGGGATGAGGAGAATGGTTATCAGCCTGCACCAGAAATTATAAATAAGAAGCTGGTGATGGGCATTGGTGGTGGTGTTTGCCAAACCTCATCAACTTTATTTAATGCAGTAGATCAGTTACAAATAAAATTTGTGGAACGTCATCACCATTCATTAGACGTTGGCTATGTTCCAAAGGGAAGGGATGCTACGGTATCCTATGGAGGCTTAGATTTTAGGTTTCATAATACTAGTGATGTACCATTTTTAATCCAATCTATTTATGGAAAAAATTTTTTAACTGTTGAGATAAGGACAGCAGAAAAATATGTAGAATTATTGAAAAAAAATAATTAATGCTAAAGACACCTCTGCTCAATGGTGTCTTTTTTAAGGTGTCATGCTATAGTTAAACTGAGGTATTTCAGTATAATAATGGTTCAGCCAGCACAATAAAGGGGTAGAAAATTTTATTGATATGACTCTTTCAATTACCTTATATGATGGATGTACCTTAATCGTGTGAATGAGGAAGGGGAAAAGACAATGCATGCAAAGCTGCAGGCAATCATAGACTCAATCGATTTTTACCAGGTAACCTATCCAGAAGATGCTTGTATAATTGTAGCAGATACAGAGAAAGTCATTGCTTATAAGCCAGGAAAACAAGTGGATTTAAAGGTTTGTGTTGGTGATTCTGTAGATAAATATCGTGGAACAACAACTGAAAAGGCACTTAGCTCAGGGAGATTTATCCGAGAAGAGCGAAGTGCTGAGGATTTTGGCATGGCCTATATTGCATCTGCACAGCCTATTTTTGAAGGTGGACAGATAATCGGTGTTATTAGTGCAATTCTTTCAAATGAAAAAATGGATCATATGCGATTACTAGCAACAGAACTGTCGAGCTCAGTGGAGGAAATGACTGCGACGAATGAAGAATTAGCAAAGGCAAGTGTAGATGTTTCCGATCGATTAGAGGAACTATCTAGATTCTCAGAGTCTATGATTGGTGATATTCAACAAATTAATACTATTGTAGATTTAGTCAAAGATTTAGCGATGAAATCGAAAATTCTTGGACTAAATGCATCCATTGAAGCAGCTCGTTCTGGTGAGCATGGACGTGGCTTTGCAGTAGTTGCCACTGAAATTCAAAAAATGTCTCAAAGCAGTACCGAAAGTGCGAATAGCATTACAAACCAATTAGAGAGTATAAAACAAGCCATCGACCAAGTAAATGAATCAGCAAACCAAATTGCCGCATTTACTCAACAGTTTTCGGCTAGCATGTATGAATTAACAGATGCCTATAAAGGTGTTAATAGCACAGCAGAAAAATTAATGCATATTAGTGAAGTGAAAAATTAAAAAGAAGGGTATAGCCAATCCATTTTATGGCCATACCCCTCTTAGATTAAATAATATCTAAAATTTCCTTTGGAGCATTTACTTTATATTCAGGCTCTTCCTGTAGAATCACCTCAATAGAATCATATCCCCAAGAAACCCAAATAATGGGTACCCCGACTTTTTTACATGCTACAATATCTCTTTGTTCATCCCCTATATATAAAACGTCTGATGCCGAGCTGCTGGAGTCCTTTAAAAATTTCTTCAACACTTTATCCTTCCCAAAAATACGATTTGAGCAAAGTACATTTGAAACACATTGAATACCATTCATTTTTAGAAATTCTAAAATATTTTCCTGGGAATTGGACGATATGATAAGGATTTTATAGCCTCTTTTATCAATTTCCATTAGTACATCTTTGATTCCTTCATAAAGATGAACCTCGTTTAAGGACTGACGATATAAACGATAAAATTGAGGTAAAATCATGGGTAATTTATACATTGGAAAATCAAATAATTTACTACGCTCCGCCATGGATAATTTTTTTAAGGATTCGATTTCCTTAAACTCTATTCCTTTAAATTTATATTTTTGTGCAAGTGTATTCCAAGCTGACGCAAATACAGCCGTTGAATCAGCCAGTGTGCCATCAAAATCAAAGATGATATATTTCATTGAAAATGTTCTCCTTTATGTTCTACTTTTATAGACGCTTCGTCCTTGAAAATGTTACGTATCAAAGAAATCCGATTTAAAGTATTATGACATGATTCTATAGCATATGAAGCAGGTGGTGGTAAATGACTCTGAGAAAGTATTTTTTTCAATATGTTAAAAACAAAATGGATATCACCATGGTAAATATTGTATCGAAAAATGATGCCATTGAATATGAAAAGCTTTGATGAATTACAAATAGCAATGCAAGATAGTACAGTTTATAGGTCTTTTTCTAGCGTTTGCAACATATATCTAATCATGTCGAATTATGTAGTTTGTATGTAATATTGGAAGGTGGTCACAATATGATTCCAAAATATCCTTATATTGGATATGAAACGAAGTGTAAGCAAGTTCCCATCACATTCCCACCGCAGCATCAAGATATACAGCCAGGGCTAGAATATGTTATGCAACCAATTCCTATTTCCGACAATCCAGCATACAAAGGAAGTGGAAAATTACAGGGGAAAATCGCCATAATTACTGGGGGAGATAGTGGAATTGGTCGTGCTGTTGCTATTGGGTTTGCAAAGGAAGGTGCCCATATGGCTATTACCTATATGCCTCATGAACGACCTGATGCAGAAGCAACGAAGCAAATGGTGGAGGCATATGGGCAGTCCATTCTATTGATTGAAGGGGACTTACGTCATCCTGAGTTTTCTATGGAAGTAGTAAGAAAAACGATGGACTGTTTTGGTAAGCTAGATATACTGATTTTAAATCAAGGTGTCCAATTTCCGCAGCAAAGCATTTTGGATATCTCAAATGAACAATTGTATGATACGTTTGAAACCAATATTTTTCCACATTTTCATATGACAAAGGCAGGATTACCTTATATGAAGAAGGGTGGGGCAATTATTTCCACTGCTTCCGTGACAGCTTACGCTGGGGCTCCATTACTTGTCGATTATTCCTCCACGAAAGGAGCAATTGTCTCTTTCACTAGATCTTTATCCTTACAATTAGCGAGAAAGGGAATACGAGTGAATGCAGTTGCCCCTGGCCCAATTTGGACACCACTAATTGTCTCAAGCTATTCAGCAGAATATGTCAAAACATTTGGCTTAGAAACTCCGATGAAGCGAGCAGGTCAGCCATTTGAGCTTGCACCTACTTATATTTATTTAGCTTCTGATGATTCTTCTTTTGTTACTGGCCAGGTTTTGCACGTCAATGGTGGCATTATGACGGAAACATAAGTATCTATTTGCTATTATAAATAGTAGATATATTGCTAAGGGAGAAATGATATGGAAAATACTCGACCTATTGATAAACTATTAGATTTTGCTAAAAAGGATGAACGCATTCGAGTAGTAGGTATGGAGGGCTCAAGAACAAATCCCAATGTGCCGAGGGATGATTTTCAGGATTATGATATTTCCTTTGTTGTAACTGATATGGCAGCTTTTCTTGAAAATAATAAATGGATTGATTTCTTAGGCGAGCGAATCATAACGCAAACCCCAGAGGATATGGAATTATTTCCACCAGAACTAGGCAATCGGTTTTCCTATTTAATGTTATTTACCGATCATTCAAAAATTGATTTGACGCTAGTTCCTATTGAAGAATTGGAGCTTTATCTTGAAGGTGATGGACTTTTAGAAATCATTCTGGATAAAGACCAGCGCTTTTTAAATGTTCCTGAGGCAACAGATGTTACGTATCATATACAAAAGCCAAGTGCACGTTCATTTGACGATTGTTGCAATGAATTTTGGATGGTTTCTACTTATGTAGTAAAAGGCATTTGTCGCAATGAGCTTCTTTTTGCCAATTATCATTTTGAACATATTTTACGGGAAGAATTACTTCGAATGCTATCTTGGCGAGTTGGCTTTGAAACAGAATTTAGCTTAAGTGTTGGCAAACGTTATAAGTATATATCTCAGTATTTGCATGCAGAGGAAGTCTCACAATTGATGAGGACCTTTGAGTTATCCTCTAAAAAAGCTATATGGCAAGCATTATTTCAGGCCTTTGATTTATTCGCAAAGGCATCACAGCAAGTGGCTGCAAGGCTCGAAGTAGAATATCCAGTATATGAAAAGAATATAAGAGTGTATGTGGATGAAGTTTATCAGAAATTTTTAGTAAACAATTTTGTGGATAATATTATAAAATAGTGTTATCGTAAAGAATAAGCTAAATAAAAATCCTTCGGGGTAGGGTGAAATTCC
>NZ_DKJS01000001.1:8870-84650 GCF_002455205.1 Lysinibacillus sp. UBA6686
GCAAATCCAAAACCGACAGTGATAGTCTGGATGGGAGAAGAACGATGAGATGACGACCTATGGAAAAAAATAGAATTTCATAAGGTTTATTTGCTGACGTCTTATTTATATGAACTCCCAAACCCCTTTCAAGCGAAGGGGTTTTTTCTTTAATTGGGATAGAACGCTTAAAGTGATTGATAGCATTAGAAAAGCGAAGGATTGACCTCAAAAACTGATGGATAGAATCCCAAAACCGATGGATAGAGCCTTTAACACGTAGAAAGAAAGTAGGTGGAAAAATGTTTACAGGGATTATTGAGGATATTGGCACAGTAAAAACCTTGCAAAAAGATCAGCAAAGTATGAAAATAACGATCCTTTCAGCAAAAATGGTAGAGGATGCAAAGCTCGGAGACAGTATAGCGGTCAATGGTGTCTGTTTAACAGTGACAAATTTTACTGATCAAGAGCTAACGATGGATGTCATGCCAGAAACGGTGAAGGCAACGAATTTGCAGCAGCTTGCTGTAGGAGACCCCGTTAACTTAGAGCGTGCCATGCCTGCAAATGGACGATTTGGTGGCCATTTTGTAGCAGGGCATGTGGATGGAGTAGGGAAAATAGTATGTAAACGACCATTAGCAAACGCAGTTTATATCGATATTGAGCTATCCGATGATTTAACAAACTATTGTATCCCAAAAGGCTCCATTACGATTGATGGTACGAGCTTAACGCTTTTTCACGTCGAGCAAAAAAGTGTCACAGTATCACTGATACCACACACGTATAAAGAAACTATTTTAGGTATGAAGAAAATTGGCGCTCTAGTGAATATTGAAACGGATTTAGTTGGAAAATACATTTTGCACCAGCTAAAGCATAGTCAGGAATCTCCGACTATTACGAGAGACTTTTTAGCACAAAACGGATTTTAACAAAAAGTGAGGAGGTGCCAATATTGCTGCATACAATTGAAGAAGCAATAGAGGATTTAAAACAAGGCAAGATGATTATTGTAGTAGACGATGAGGATCGAGAAAATGAAGGAGATTTATTGGCTTTAGCAGAGTATATGACACCTGATACGATAAACTTTATGGCGACATATGGAAGAGGACTTATTTGCACACCAATTACACAGCAGCTCGCACAAAAATTAGCCTTACAGCCGATGGTAAGTAATAATACAGACAATCACCAGACAGCATTTACCGTTAGTATCGACTATATGGATACATCGACAGGAATTAGCGCCTTTGAACGTGCAATGACAATTAAAAAAATGATTCAACCACAAGCGAAGGCAAACGATTTTCGTAGGCCAGGCCATGTATTTCCGCTAATCGCAAAGGATAATGGTGTGTTAGAGCGGAGGGGTCACACTGAAGCAACCATTGATTTAGCTAAGCTTTGCCACAGTATCCCCGCAGGCATTATTTGTGAAATTATGGGGGACGAAGGAAAAATGCTACGCTTCAATGAACTAGTCAACTATGCAGGGCATCATCAGCTAAAAATAATTTCAATTGAAGAATTGGCGTTATATCGCCAGCAAAATCTCAAAATGACAATTTAAAAAGGAGAATTTAGAAATGGGTAAAACTTTTGAAGCGCAATTAATTGGTACAGACTTAAAAATTGCTATCGTAGTAGGTCGATTCAATGAATTTATAACAAGTAAATTATTAGACGGAGCCCTCGATGGTTTAAAGCGTCACGGTGTAGATGAGAACTTTATTGATGTAGCATGGGTTCCTGGTGCATTTGAGGTTCCGTTTATTGCAAAACAGCTTGCGGAAACAAAGAAATATGATGCTATCATTGGTTTAGGAACAGTGATTCGTGGCTCAACAACACATTATGACTATGTATGCAATGAATCAGCAAAAGGGATCGCCAACGTATCATTAACAACAGATGTACCTGTCATTTTTGGCATTGTGACAACTGAAAATATTGAACAAGCTATTGAGCGTGCGGGTACAAAATCAGGTAATAAAGGCTATGATTCCGCAATGTCTGCTATCGAAATGGCGAATTTAAAGAGAATGATTGGCTGAAGCAAAGTTTTAATTTATCTAAAGTATCTTATCTATAAAACCTGAATATTTTAAACAAGCATGGGGAAAATATTGTGTAAGTATATGGATGCATGTACGAATCTGGAGCTGACTCAGTAGGAGATGAGGAATATTCAAATGGAACAAATCGTAAATTTGCAAACTTTGAAGGCACTATTTCAACGCTCTGCTGATGTGATTTTTCAAAGGTATATAATGCAGCAGCATACGGTACATGTTATTCATTGTGATGCAATGATCAATGAACAGCTACTACAAACCGTTATTGTTCGAGGGCTCCAATCGATGTTTGAAAATACTTCTGATAAATTATTAGAGGAAGATATTTTAAATTATCTACACGTTCCACATTTAAAAAAAATCTCAGAAAAAGAGGAAGCCATTACAAAACTCTATAAGGGACATGTGCTGCTGTACTTTGAAGACGAACAATTATTATTTACAAGTTATATTCCTAAAAAGCCAAATCGAGAGCCTAGAGAAACAGCCCTTGAATTGGTTATAAAGGGTCCAAGAGACGATTTTATTGAGGATATCGATATTAATATTGCTTTATTACGAAAACGATTACCTACAAATTCGTTAAGTGTTGAAACATATGAAATCGGCAAACGTTCTAAAACAACTGTAGCAATCCTTTATATGGATGATATTGTTAATAAAAAAATGCTAGAGGACATCAAAGTACATCTTAAAAAAGTAGATACGGATATTGTGTTTAGTGGAGATATTTTAATGGAACGAATTGAGCAAAGTGCAAAAATTCTTCCTAGACATGATTATACAGGGCGTCCTGATTTTGCTGTTCAGGCCTTAATCGATGGTCGAATTGTGATAATGGTGGATGGTGTCACTTATGCTATTATAACACCCGCTAACGTGCTGCTAGTATTTAAATCAGGTGAGGATTATTATTATCCGATAATTGTAAGTTCTATGGAAAGATTGCTCCGTATTGTGGGTATATTAATTAGCGTGCTTTTACCAGGCTTTTGGCTAGCACTTACGACTTATCATCAAAATCAATTACCGTTGATTCTTTTAGCAACAGTTGTACAATCAAGGACAGGGCTTCCATTTCCTACGATTCTAGAAATACTACTAATGGTATTTATGTTTGAAATGTTCCGTGAGGCCAATATGCGTCTTCCTAGTATCATTAGTGGGTCCATGAGTGTCGTTGGAGGTTTAATCATTGGAGATGCAGCGATTAAAGCTGGTATTACAAGTCCTCCAATGATAGTTGTGATTGCTATTTCGAGTATCGCAGCCTATACGCTTGTCAATCAATCCTTTGTCACGGCAATGAGTATATTTCGCATTATCATTATAGTAGCATCAGCATTTTTCGGCTTGTATGGCTTCTTTATAGCAATTTTTTTCATTCTTCTATTTACGGCAAATTTGCGAGTTTTTGGAATTCCATACTTAAATGTAGGAGCAGATTTAAATTGGCAGGATATGAAAAAATCTTTAGTGAGATTATCTCCTAAAGGCTATGGTAAACGTCCAGCATTTTTAAATGTGCAGGATAAAACTAGAACATCTCGTCAAAGAAAAAAATAGGACTAGGTATAGCTGGCTGTACCTAGTCCTTTTCTTTGGTTCCATATAACATTTTCTTGACCTTCTATTTACTTGAAGCTTTATAATATCGAAAAATGAGTTGATAAGGGAGAGAAAATGAACATGTCAGGTTATGAAGAGTTAGTCGTCAAAGTTGAAGATGTGAAAGGTAGCTACTACCAAATGGGTTTACAGCAAGGCAAAGGGCTATTATCTTTATTGCAAATGCAAAAAGATGCTTTATTGCACTTAACCAGGTCTACTAATACTCAAATAGCGAAACAACTTTTACAGAAACATTGTCCACAGCTCATCAATGAAATGGAGGGCTTGAGTGCTGGTACAGCTCTATCGTTAGACACTGTGCTTAGATTGTACAGTGGCTACTCTATTACTTTTCCAGAGATGGGCTGCACAGCATTTATGCGTGATGGGATGTATGTCCGTAATTATGATTTCAGTCCAGCTTTGTACGATTCTAGGCTTGTTTTCTCTAACCCAGAGAATGGTTATGCAAGTATCGGGTTCAGTCAGCAAATTATTGGTAGACTGGATGGGATGAATGAATACGGGTTAGTAGTTGGGCTGCATTTTGTTAATCATGAGCATTCCGAAGAAGGCTTTATTGCCTCTACAATTATTCGTATACTATTAGAGCAATGTAAAACAATCGAAGAGGCATGTATGTTAATAAAGGAAATTCCACATGGTTACTGCTATAATTATTCTATGACAGATTGTAGTGGGAGAGCCATTGTAGTCGAAGCCTCTCCCCAGAAGCAAGTGATTAAGCGGGAAAATTCTTTCATTTGTACAAATCATTTTGAGTCTATACATTTAATAGAAAAAAATAAGAAAAGGATAGAAGGCTCTATTCATAGAAAACAATTTTTAACAAAACTACTGAAGGAAGAACTCACGACAACAGCTCTCTATCAACATTTTAACGCTGAAAATTCACCATTATTTTATCATAATTATCAGGAATACTTTGGCACATTACATACGATTATTTATCAACCGAAAACATTAGAGATTCTTGTTGGAATCGGCGGGAATGCGCAGCCAACAGCATTTTCATTTAAAGAATACTTGGAGGGGGCACTAATGCTTCCAAAAGAGATAAAGGGCATCATCTATACAAATTAAAAAAGTTGAGCTGTGTGTAAAAATCATACATGCTTTCGAAAAAGGAGGTAGCTTCCATGCTACTCTCTTTTTTTACTTTGCTCTGCACTAAAAATAAAAATTGCTTTTATGATTTTGATAAAGTAGGATAAACAAGACTATATTACTCTAAAGGAAAAACAACAAACAATAAGAAGTAGTTTATTATAGTATAATGATTACGACTATTTACATATTTGTTTCTGTTGACATTAGCCGCTATCAAAAAACTTGCTCCAGCTACATCATGTCATTATTCATTTCTAGAGATGAGGAAGTACCACTTAGTATGAAAAACCGAAAATTAAAACTAATCCTAATCCTATCAACTATTTTATTACTACTGTTTACGAGTTTAAATATCTTTACATCTTATATTAAGATGAAAAAAACGGTGGAAGAATCTATTGCGAACCAAAGTCTTGAAGCTGCTATTTCGATTGCATCTTCTATTGACGTGGATGCGTACCAACAATTTATAAATAACCCAGAAAAGAACGATTATTATTGGGAATTACGAAGCTATTTAAATGATGCGAGAATTAAACTTGGAGCCTTATTTGTTTATACCTTAAAGGTAGATAATCCTAAGGTCTCACATGCCATGATTATGGGGATGCCTAGCGAAATAACAGAAGGCTTTGATATAGGGGAAGTCTGTACGGTTCCTGAACGGCAAGTACAACGGGCTTATAAGGGAGAAACATTTGTAACAGAGGTAATACCAGATTCTGTACATGGTTCTTACCTTTCAGTTGGGGCACCAATTAGAGATAAAACTGGTACTATCATCGCCTATCTTGGCATTGATATAAGTGCAGATACACTGAATGGTATTAAAGGAAAAGTAATTGAGGACAATCTCTTTATCTTTATTTTTAATGGCGTATTAATTTTAATCGTCATTGGTTCATTTTTATTTTTACAAAGATGGTATCAAAAAGAGGTTGCCAAAGAGGTTGGAGCTACTGAGGATACCTATCAAGCTGAAATAAAGACCTTAATTACCTCTGTCTCCTCTCTAAGACACGATTTTACCAATCATATACAAGTATTGCATGGACTACTTCAGCTAGATAAACCTGAACAGGCTAAACAATATTTATCCTCATTGTCGAAAGAGGTGCAGGCGATTAAGTCACTGAAGTTAAATATTAATCATCCTGGCTTATCAATTTTATTGCAAACGAAAAAATTAACAGCGCAAAACCATAATATTGATATGGATTTCACCATCTCACAGAATGACTTTCATAAAATAAAGACCACGGATTTAATTAAAATTTTATCAAACTTAATTGATAATGCCATTGATGCGGCAACCGAATTACCAGAGGGGCAACGGAGAATAACCATTTGTTGTCATGCAGATGATTTGTCTTATGAATTTAAAGTTACCAATACCGGGCCAAATATTTTAGATGCTTGTCAAATATTTAAGCAAGGATTTTCCACTAAAAAACAAGAAAATGGGAAAATAAGAGGGCAGGGCTTATTTATTGTTAATGAAATAGTCCATAAATATAACGGGCAAATTTCGATTGATTCATCCAAACATTTAGAGACAACAGCCATTGTAAATATTCCAATAAAATAAACACCCAAGCTTCCTATATAAATTGTAGGAAGCTTTTTTGGCTATGTAGTAATCGTTTCTGACAACTGATTCATATATTACTATGAAGCTAAATGGTATTATTAGGAGGAAAGAAAATTGAATATATCAGATCTTGATTTATGGAGAAAGGGTGGATTCATTTTATATGCACGACATGGAGAAGCGACGGTCGGTATAGATCAGCAAAATTTATGTTTTCAAGATTGTATGAGTCAGAGAAATTTATCTGAGGAAGGGCAGAGGGAGGCAATATATTTTGGACAACTACTGAGGTATTGGCAAATCCCGGTTGCACCACCGATTATCGCAAGTCCGTTTTGCCGTACAATTGAGACGGCACAGCTTGCATTTCCAACAACATATATACAAATTGACCCATTTTGGTTTGATATCTATTCTTTAGATGGAAAAATCCCTCCAAATGAGCAGACGAGAATACTGTCAAACTTACAGGCTGTATTAGAAAAGAAGCCTCCATATCGAATGAATCAAGTGATTATTGCCCATAGCTTTCCAGAAGGTATAGGGTTAGGCCATATTTCAAATATGGGGATGGTTGTTGTGAAGCCACTTGGTGCTGGAAATGGCTATGAAATTGTCAAAAAACTGACTTTGAAGAATTTAGCTCAACTTAATTACCAGTAATTTTACATTGAAATGAGGGACAATATGACTATCAAAACACTATCACAATGTACATTAGAACAAGGACTACATGCTTGGAATAAAGGATTTGAAGGGTATTTTGTCGAGATTGATATGAGCGAAGAGATGTTTTTAACTCGACTTGTGGGAGAAGGACTATCGTCAAAGCTGTCGATTGTTGCATTTGCAAATGATGAACCAGTTGGCATTGTGATGAATGGTTTTAGACAAATTGATGGCAAGAAAACTTCTTGGAATGGAGGAACAGGCGTCTCTCCGAATTATCGTGGAAAGGGTGTCTCTCGAGCTTTAATGGAAGAAACTATAGCCATTTATGAAAGAGAGCAAGTTGAAATAGCAACTCTTGAGGCTATTAAAGAGAATGAAGTAGCCATTGCTCTATATAAGAAATTTGGCTATGTCATTACAAATAACCTACTCTTTTTAAGTGGAGATTTTGAGGCGAAAGTTGACAAGCAAAGGTCATTTCAGGCCAACACGATAAGACCAGAGCAGCTTGCGCATTTACCCGTTTATCGGGAAGATGTTCCATGGCAATGTAGCTGGCAAAGCAATAAACAAGGGGAAGCGAAAGTTTTTTATAATGACGACCAGGAAGCTATCGGTTATCTATTATATAGAACGGTATGGAATCAGGAGGGAGCAATTGACAGAATTATTCTATACCAGTTAGAGCTATTAGAAAATGGTAAGGTGGAAGATATACCATACTTCCTATCGACCATAACGGATGAAAAGGTAAAAATCACAACAGTGAATTTTTTAGCAAGCAACCCCGCAACGGATTTTCTCATTAAAAATGGACTTGAAGTGACAACAGAGCAGGTACAGATGAAGAAGTATTGGGGTTAAGAATACATTGCATAAAAACGTCTTAATTTAAAGGCGTTTTTTTGTTTTGAACAGCAGTAATATAATTAATATGTTTGTATTAATATTCAATTTTGGTTATAATTATACTAAAAGGAGGATTAGATTTTTTATGAAGCTAATTCCTGAAGCTACGGATTTTAACGAATATTTGCAAGAACTGGATGTTGTGGATTATCATCATCCAATTATTTATCAAAAAATTGGTGAGATTTTTGAGAACCAATCTTCAGAAATAGAAAAGGTGAAGGCTGCTTTTCTATTTGTTAGAGATAAAATATCTCACTCGTGGGACATTCAAAGTACAAATATTACTTGTAAAGCTTCAGAAGTTCTAACATATGGTGAGGGAATCTGTTACGCAAAGGCTAATTTATTAGCTGGGCTATTAAGGGGGGCAGGAATTCCAACTGGTTTTTGTTATCAGCGGTTAATGCTCTTTCATACCCCAGAGGAAGGTTATTGTCTCCATGCCTTAAATGGGGTTTATCTCAAGTCTTTAAATCGTTGGATTCGTTTAGATGCTCGTGGCAATAAACCGGGTGTTCAGGCTGAATTCTCTGTAAATGAGGAAATACTCGCCTTTTCAATAAACGAGAAGCTAGGAGAAAAAGATTATCCTATTATCTACACAGCACCCAATAAAAACACAATGGCTACTTTAAATGCACATACAAATGCATTAGATATGTATATGCATCAATTACCTGATGCCTTATAAAAATATTTAGCAGCATGTTATTCTGTTGTCAAGATTTGAGAATTCCAGTATACTAGTTCGATAAAGAATGTTGAAAAAGGATGAATGGCATGACGTTTGAAGAAATATTACCACGCTTAAAAGCAGGAGAAAAAGTAATCCGTAAGGGCTGGGGCGGTGCAGAATTGTATGTAAAGCTAGTTGGCAAAGAAGAGCATGAAGGCGAGACTTTAAATCCTTATTTTTTAATTAATGTACGGGGTGAAGGCTATACAATGTTTACACCGACAGTTTGTGATTTATTAGCTGAAGATTGGATCATTGTTGATTAAATAAAGGAGACCATCTCAATAGAGGTGGCTTCTTTTGTTTTGAGGAGAGATGGTATGAAATTTGAAGAGTATCAGGGAAAGACAGTTTTTATTACGGGTGCTGCTTCAGGAATTGGTCAGGCACAGGCCATTGCTTTTTTAGAAAATGGCGCAAATGTATTTGGGTTTGACTTGGACGAGGCTGGTTTAATCTACTTACAAAAGCAATTTCCTGGGCAATTTTCTTATTGTTTAGGCAGTGTAAGTATTAAAAAGGATGTTGAACAGTCGTTTTTTAATGCAATATCACTATTTAAGCAAATCGATATTTTATGTAATACGGCAGGTGTTTTGGATGGCTTTGCCAAAACACTGGATACAGATGAAACGCTTTGGGATGCTGTTATGGATACCAATTTAAAGGGAACTTATTTCGTGACGAATATAATTCTTCCCCACATGGTAGAAAGAAAGTCTGGTGTTATTATTAATATGGCATCGATTGCTGGACTAGTTGCAGGTGGTGGAGGTGCAGCTTATACAGCTTCTAAGCATGCCATTGTTGGCTATACGAAGCAGTTAGACTTAGATTATTGTCGTGAAGGCATTCGTGCTAATGCTATAGCACCGGGTGCCATCCAAACACCCATGACTAAGGCCGATTTTGAAGGGGAAGGGGAAATGGCCAAATGGGTAGCCGATGAAACGCCTGCTGGTCGCTGGGCACAACCGCACGAAGTAGCGAATTTAACACTCTTCTTGGCAAGTTCTGCAGCTGATTATATTCATGGAACTGTTATGCCAATTGATGGTGGCTGGCTGACAAAATAGCATTGTTCAATAAGATATTCTTCTGCTATAATACGCAGGTAAGCAAAAAATGGCTTACACTGCGGCACTTCAGATAGGGCGAAAAGCTCTCTTCCTTTGGTCGTAGTTATTACTAAAATAGCGCATATGCTATTTTACAAAGGAGAATAAAATTGAATACATCTATTGTAAAAGAGTCTAGCCGTATTTCTGTAAGTGAACTTACAAAGACGGCCCTTGTTGCAGCTTTATATGTTGCTGTAACTGTTTTATTGTCAGTCATTAGCTTTGGCGCTGTCCAGCTACGATTGTCAGAGATGTTTAATTATCTGGCATTGTACAATAAGCGCTATGTTGCAGCGATGACGATAGGCGTAATACTCGCTAATTTCATGTCGCCAACATGGATATTAGATGTGCCGATTGGTGGGATTGCGACTTTTCTAGTGTTAATACTTTGTAGAAGCATCACAAAACATATGAAAAATGACATTGTAAAAATGGTAGTAACCGCATTGATTTTTGCTATATCAATGTTTACGGTTGCTGGGCAATTAACAATCCTTTATGATCTTCCTTTTTGGGCTACATGGTTTACAGTGGGCGTAGGGGAATTAATGTCCATGACTGTAGGTGGTCTAACTATTTATTTATTAAATAAAAAAATTGATTTATCGAAATAAATTTTAAAAAGCGGGCTACAATAGAGGCCCGTTTTTTCGCGTTTTTCAGAAGCTAAAATTGTGAAAAGAATTTTTTTAGATAAACATAATTTTCATATATTTTCACCAAACTAATGGAAAGATGGAGGCAGGTGAAGAGATGCAGCAACAATACAATGTCGGTGATATCGTTTACATTTTTTATCGCAATCCTCATATTCAGGATGTAGCGAATATACAGGAAGCTGCGGTGGTTTATCATCCAGAACAACCAGAGCAGCTAGCCCTTTTTTTATTTGAAACATATTATCCAATAACAAATGACCTATTGATTTTTTCGAGCGAGATGGCGGCTGAGCAAGCCTATCATCAGTATTTTCATTGAGGGGGGACCACCATGATTAAGCCATTTATCCCTCAGCTTGTTTATTTTGAGCCAGATGCACTCCAGTATCCACTGGGGCAGGAGCTAAAAGAAAAGTTTGAGCAGATGGGTATCGAAATTCGTTATACAACCTCGCACAATCAAGTGAGAAATCTTCCAGGTGACAACGACTTTCAAAAGTATCGAGTAGCTAAATCTACATTAGTTGTAGGGATTCGGAAAACGTTAAAATTTGATACATCAAAACCCTCAGCAGAATATGCGATTCCATTAGCAACAGGCTGTATGGGTCATTGTCATTACTGCTATTTACAAACAACTATGGGCAGTAAGCCTTATATTCGTACCTATGTGAATGTCGATGAAATTTTAGAACAGGCGAATCATTATATGGCAGAACGAGCCCCTGACATCACAAGATTTGAGGCATCCTGCACATCCGATATTGTAGGAATTGATCATCTTACACATTCATTGAAGCGAGCCATTGAGCATTTTGGTCAAAGTGAGTTAGGTCAATTACGATTTGTGACGAAATTCCATTACGTGGATCATCTATTGGACGCTAAGCATAATGGTAAAACAAGGTTCCGATTTAGCGTAAATGCCGATTATGTCATTAAGCATTTTGAGCCAGGCACGTCTTCATTAGTGAAGCGGATAGAGGCAGCTGGTAAAGTGGCAAGGGCCGGATACCCGCTTGGCTTTATCGTTGCTCCCATTTATCTTCATGATGGATGGCAGGAGGGTTACTACCATATGTTTGAGCGATTGGATGCAGAATTGCCAAAAGATGTACGAGAGGATATAACGTTTGAGTTTATTCAGCATCGCTTTACAAAGCCAGCCAAACGCGTGATTGAAAAAAATTATCCCATGACGAAGCTAGAGTTAGACGAAACGGTAAGAAGGTATAAATGGGGCAAGTACGGTATAGGCAAATACATTTATCAAAAAGAAGAAGAGGAAGATATTAAGGAACATTTGTATGGTTATATGCAAAAATTTTTTCCTCAAGCGAAATTAGAGTATTTTACGTAGCATTAGAGTAGAGAGAAAACTTGGTAGTTTTCTCTCTAAAGTATTTGCGATAAATACCTCTCAATAAACTTCCGATTTGAAGATGTTAAGCCATCTGGTAAATCTATGAATGAGAAGTATTGCATTGTCTCTGATTCATGATAATTAATCATTAAATCGCCTTTTACATTTCTTGTATAGTAGACGGCTGTAACGGCGTAAAATTCATCCCCGTTAGACATTTTAACATAATAATCTTGCCCAGAAAAAATACCTAGGAACTGNNAACTGTAGATTTGTAATAGTCAACCCTGTTTCTTCAAACACTTCTCTTTTGGCGGTATCTTCTAAGCTCTCTCCTAATTCCATTAAACCACCTGGAAGTCCCCACCCACCTTCGTATCTTTTTTGCAATAATACTTCATTTGCGTTATTTAGAATGATGACAGCTGAACCAGGTAAAATAATAGGCTGATGTCCTACATATTGTCTTAAAAATTGATAGTATTCCAAGGTAACACTCATTTCTATAATTATTTTTATCTTTGTATTAATTATCTAAATAATCTAGAATTCCTTCTTTTCATTGTATTTGTATAATCTGAATCACGATGGTAACGCTAACAGAGATCGTTATGAAGAAGGGGAGAATAGGATGGACTCATTTCAGGTGAATTGTTGGTCGGAGCATGAGGAACTGAAGGTTGTTATGCTTTGTGAACCTTCTATTTTTGATGTAACAGATTTAAAAATAGCGGAGAATATAGGCTGGAGTGCAACTGTTAGCCATAAAAAAGCAATGGAGAATTATATGGAGCTGAAGGCAGCATTTGAACATGTAGGTATAAAGGTTATAGATTATGCTAAAGAACTTGCCAATGAACAACAATTGTTAAGTGAGCAGCTTATTAATCGTTATTTTGTGCGTGATCTGGCCTGTGTTATTGGTAATAAAATGTTACCGGGAAATGCAGGTAGCTCGTTAAGACGTCCAGAGTATCCACTTGCTCATTCACTTTTAGCAAAGTGGTTTCCAGAACAATTTATGCGTAAGCTGCAACCTGCCCAATCACTGGAATGTGGAGATGTGATGCTATTAAATAAGGATGCTGTGCTCATTAATCTTGGTATGAGAACAACATTAGAGGCTATCGAAAGCATGAAATCTTATATTTTTCAACAAGGATTTTCTGAAATTGCTGTAATTGATCTGCCAAAAGGAAATGATACGCTTCATTTAGATATGAATTGCAATGTCGCGAACGTTAACTTAGTGATTGCTAAAAGCTTTGTGCGTTATTTTTCTGTACAGGTGTTCACAGCCCAAAGCAGTCATTTTGACATGGTAGAACAATTTTTACAACGACATGGATTCGAAGTATATTGGCTTGAAAAATATAAGACTATTCCAGACATTAACTTTGTGAATATTGATCCAGAAACATTATTAATTAGTAAGCAAGCAACGAAACAGCAATTACTGAAGCATCCACTACTACAAAAAAAGAAGTTGCTTGAAGTCGAAGTTACGGAACTTGAAAAGGGCGGTGGAGGCATTCGTTGCATGACATTGCCATTAGTAAGACAGTAAGCACGAAGGGTTGATTAAAATGACAGCTAAAACAAGTAAAGGGAGATTGTCTTGGTGGCAGCTTTCTCTTCTCGGTATAGGTTGTACACTAGGAACAGGTTTTTTTCTTGGGACCAGTATGGCCATTCATAAAAGTGGACCTGCTGTGTTAATTCCTTTTTTAGTAGCAGCAGTTTGTACTTACATTGTGTATGATGGACTTGTCAAAATGTCTGTGGCGAACCCTGATAAAGGCTCGTTTCGTACCTATGCTAAGCAAGCATTTGGTAGATGGGCAGGATTTAGTAATGGCTGGGTTTATTTGATATCTGAGATTCTTATAATGGGGAGCCAATTGATGGCACTGGGTATTTTTACGAAGTTTTGGTTCCCTGCTTTGCCATTATGGGTGGCTGCGTCTCTTTATGCAGCATTAGGGTTAGTCGTTATCCTCACAGGTATGAAGGGCTTTGAAAACTTTCAAAATATCTTTGGGGCATTAAAGGCCGCAGCAATTATGATGTTTATTATCGTAGCTGTGATGATCATCCTAAAAGGTACACAATCAGCAACACTTGATTCTTTACAATCGAATTATGAAGAGTTTTTCTCACAAGGTATAAAAGGAATTTGGCTTGGACTACTGTATGCCTTTTACGCCTATGGAGGCATTGAAGTAATGGGGTTAATGGTCATTGATTTAAAAAATCCTAAAGAGGCACCAAAAGCGGGTAGAATTATGCTCATTGTCATTACAATCATTTTTATAATGGCCATCGCACTTGCATTAGCCCTAGTCTCCTGGAAAGATTTCAATGTGGAGGAAAGCCCCTTTATTACAGTGCTTCATGACTATCATATCCCCTATGTGGCCGATATTTTTAATGGCGTTTTAATGATTGCAGGTTTTTCAACAATGGTAGCTTCGCTCTATGCTGTTATTACGATTCTCATTACACTTGCCGAAGATCATGATGCCCCTAAAATATTAGCAAAGAAGGGAAAAATGAAAGTCCCTTTTCCTGCATTTTTATTTTTAGCGGGTGGATTAGTGATAACAATTGTGATTGGTTTTCTTATGCCAGAAAAGATCTTTGAATATTTGGTTACAGCAGCGGGTTTAATGTTGATCTATAACTGGCTCTTTATTTTAGTGACGTATATGAAGCTCATGAAGTTATCCAAATGGGAGCATGTGAAAAATGCTTTAGGGATGCTACTCATTGTTGTAACGGTATCTGGCACATTGGGGGAAAAAACAAGCAGACTCGGTTTTTTCGTGAGCCTGCTCTTTATCATCCTAATAGGTATTGCGACCTGGATTGTTGTGAAAAGGCAAAGAAAAGAAGCTTAATGTACATTATTCTGTGACATTCGTGAAAAAGGACATTTAGATGGACTTCGATTGTCATCACTTAAAAAATATTGCTTCCATTCATAACTATCCTCTTGTCCGTACCATTTTAAGTCAGGATGCCCTGGAACCGCATCATAATCAGCAATACGTTGGCGAATTAGTTTTTTTAATTTTTGACCAAATACAGTAGTATCATTAATTTCCTCGAATATCCAGCGAGGTTGAATCGCCATTAACAACGTAGAAAAATGACGACTCCTACGCAATTTGTGGGCTGGTGTTGCACACGAGATGAAATACGGGTCACCGTTAAAACAAAATTCCCATTCAGTGTGAGTTGGATCAGTTGGAATTTCTTTTGGCCAATCGATATCATCAATTTTAGTTAGATTGTTTAAAATGGTCCAAAATAAATGTTGGTAATCCGATACTTTAAAACTATTAAGCATATCGTTTGGGGTTTGAAAGAAAACAGCGAGGGTTGTATATTTTCCATATGTTTGTGAGGATTTCGCGTAATCCTTTAAGCATTGAGCTAACGTCCTGATAGATTGTTCCTCCCGTGGATCCCCAACAAAACTATAGCGTAGATGGTTCGATAAAAAACCCATCCTTGCTGGTACACATGGAAAGGTATTCGCTTCATCAGCAATCGTGGCTGCAAAATCCCTATAGGCTGATTGTTGCCAAAATGGAAGTGTCTCAAGATGTTTCTCCATCCACTTCCTGTCAAATACTACTACTTCCACTTGAGTCTCCTCCTTCTATACATCTTTATACTATTAAAGAAAAAGCGAATGGGTTACGAAATCATGATGAATATATTGGTATTCTTTAAGCCGTTTTTTATACACACTATTCGTTTTCTACGTTATGAAGGGGGGAAAACACATGCTGCTAGATAAACAGGGGAAACCCTGCTCTTCATATTGAAACTTATCTTTCTTATACGCCTATCATTATTTTTTCGAAGTTTCTGGAAGGGAGTAAGACTGATTAATGAGCGTTTTCGGTTCATTTATGAGCGGATTTCTATTTAGAGTGATCGTTTTCCACCACAATAGAACAGTTAGAGCAAAACAATCACCACTGCTTCAAAGGCTCAGGAAAAAACTATTGAAGCAGCATATTGTTAATCTTTTTGTTGAAAAATCTTTTGTTCAAGGACGTTTAGGGCATGTTGAATATCTTTTAGATCGTCCTGTGTCGCATGTTGAATAAGCTGTGAAAAGCGTTCTTCGATACATGCGAAGGCTTCTCCCATCATTTTATCTCCTTCAACGGACAAGCGAATATACTGCTTTCTTCGGTCCTCTGTGTCGTTAAATTTTTCAATTAGGTTTTGTTCTTGTAATTTTCGTAATTCACGACTTGTGTTGGATAGGGACATATGCTGACATTCGCTTATTTCAGTCGGAGTGACAGGATGGCTTACTTTAATATATTCGAGAATTTTATATTGAAGCGGTGTAATATTGGCTACTGTCACATTTTGAGTGAGGTCGTGTGTCACTTGATGGACAGTGGCTGTAAACGTCACGAATTGATGAAATAAACTGCTTTTATCCAATTGGATCACCTCTTATTGTCAAGATAACAAATAACTTGTCTTAAAACAATTATCATTTGACAACAAAAATAAAATGGATTATTATTTTATTATCAAATGATAAGTATTTGGAGGCGTAGGATGAAAACGTTAATTGTCTATACATACCCAAACCATAAAAGTTTAAATTATGCTTTTTTACAGGAGGTGATAAAAGGGTGTCGAGAGAACCCTGCGATAGAAGAATTACAGATACTAGATTTATATGAAGAACAATTCGATCCGCGATTAGTTTTTCATGAGCATAAACGTCGGCGGGATATGTATCGTGACCCGCAATTGGAAAAGTACCGCCAACAGCTTACATGGGCAGATCAAATTGTTTTTGTCTATCCAATTTGGTGGGGGAGACCTCCAGCAATGCTACTAGGGTATATTGATCAATTATTTGCTTCCAATTTTGCTTATCAGGATACGAAGGGATTATTTCCTATAGGGCTCTTAAAAGGAAAGTCAGTTGTCTGTGTGTCCACGATGAAGGGGCCAACGAATTATCCATTCTTATGGTTGAATAATGCCCATAAAATTTTGATGAAAAGAGCATTATTTAAATTTGTAGGGATGAAGAAAGTGAAATTTTTTGAGTTTGGGAATATGGAAAGTAAAAAGGGGAAGCAACAGCAAAAGCTTGACAAAGTGTATCGATATTTTAAAAAGGTTGCTTATTAATGAAATTATCTCGTGCAGACGTGCTTAGTCGTTTGCACGAGTTTGTGTACTGTCGATAGGTAATGTTATGTTAAAGGTTGTAAATTCAGCAAGCTTGCTCTTTACAGCAATGGTACCATGGTGCATTTCAATAATTTTTTTAACAATAGCCAACCCTAAGCCGCTACCGCCATTTGTAGCTGTTCGCGATTGATCGGCCTTATAAAATCGCTCAAAAATATGGATTAGCTGTTCTTCGGATAAACCGATGCCTGTATCTTGAATAATAACTGTAATTGTATCCAACTGCTGTGTCATCGATAAAGTGATTGTACCGCAGTCAGGGGTAAATTTAATGCTATTCGTTAGCAAATTCATCCATACTTGATTTAGCAAATCCTCGTCTGCCGTAATGCTTATATTATCAAGTTGAAGATCAAAGTCGAGTTGTTTCATTATCCAATTAGGCTCAAGTGCCAGTACAACATTGCGTAATTGTTTATCAAGTCGATAATTTTTCGCCTCGAATGGATGATGTTGTGATTCTAGAGAAGTAAGCTTAAGCAAATTATCACTAATTTTTGATAAGCGATTACTTTCTAATTCAATGATTTCTAAGTAGTGTCGACGCTTTTCTTCAGGCAGATTAATATTTTTAAGTGCCTTTGCAAAGCCATTAATAGATGTTAAAGGTGACTGTATTTCATGGGAAACGTTTGAAATGAACTCTTGACGCATTCTTTCAAGTTCGCCTAATTCCACGGCCATATGATTGATGCCATGAATTAATTGCCCAAATTGATCTTCTTCATCTGCTTTTAAATCTAATTGGACATCAAAATCACCTTTTGCCATGCGACTTAATGCATCCACAATTGTATCCCAATAGTTTCGTTTTCGATTTAATCCGATTAAAAAGATAATAGCGGCTGAACAGGCAAAGAGCACAAATACACCTATCACTGTTCCTAACTGTAGCCAAAATCCTTGAGGTTCTGCACCTAATCGACCATAAAGCCATGTCGTTGCATGATAGGCAAGAAAAGCAAATACAGTATTTGCCATGAGGAACAGGCAAAGGACCATGATCAACTTGAATAGGAATCTGCGTTTTCTCATGTGGTTAGTTCCAAGCGATAGCCAAGACCACGAATGGTGCGAATGATAAAGCCGCTCATTTCTTGTGGAAAACGTTCGCGTATTCTTTTAATATGGACATCGACTGTCCGTTCATCTCCCTCATAGTCATAGCCCCAAATTTTTTCAATTAATTGTTCGCGTGAAAAGGTTTTACCTACATGGCTCGCTAGCGTAAATAATAGCTCGAACTCCTTTAATCGAAGTATTATAATTTCTCCGTTCCAATCGACTTCATGTGTCTGACGATTAAGTTTGACATTGCCAGCTTCTACAATCTGTGAGACCGAAATACGATATCTTTTTAATATCGACTTTACACGGACAATTAGCTCAGCAGGCTCAAATGGCTTTACGAGATAGTCATCTGTCCCCAATTGAAAGCCCTTGACCTTTTGAGACGTTTCTCCTTTAGCTGTGAGCATGAGGATAGGGAGATCTGTATCGAATGAACGTATTTCCTCACATAGTGTCCAGCCATCCATGTTTGGCATCATAATATCCATCACGACCATATCCACTTTTTCAGCGGCTAACTTGGACAGTGCATCAACACCGTCCGTAGCTTCTATAACCACTAAACCTTCATTTTGTAAAAATACTTTTACTAATTCTCGAATATATCCATCATCATCCACCACTAATAGTTTTGTCATCAAAACATATCCCTTCGTCATTCCTCTTTAATTCGTAATTGCTGCTTCGCAAACTCACGATACATTGCATGTGTTTCAAAGAGCGTTTCATGTGTACCACAGCCTGTAATATGTCCTTTCTCTATAAATAATATTTGATCGGCATCTACCACTGTTGATAGACGGTGAGCTATAACTAATGTTGTGCGACCTTGCATTAAATTGTCTAACGCTTTCTGTACATAAATCTCTGACTTGCTATCTAAACTAGATGTTGCTTCATCTAGCATTAAAATTTGCGGGTTCCGTAACAGGGCTCTTGCAATGGAAATACGCTGACGTTGCCCACCGGAAAGCTTGATTCCTCGTTCTCCAACCTCTGTGTTAAACTTATCTGGCAGATCATTTATAAAGTGATCAGCATAGGCCATTTTAGCCACTTTTTCTAGCTCATCATCCTGCACCTCACGGTCAACACCGTAGCAAATATTGTCACGAATCGTTCCTGACAGTAGGGCACTTTCCTGCGCCACATAGCCAATTTGACTGCGCCAAGAGTGGAGTGAGAAAGTTTCAATTGGTGTATCTCCTAGTGTAATACTGCCGCTAGTTGGCTGATAATATCGCTCTAAGAGAGAAAATGTTGTTGTTTTTCCTCCACCACTTGGTCCAACGATGGCCGTTACTTTGCCTGGCTCAATGGTAAAGTTAATATTGGACAAAATTGGTTCCTCATCATAAGAGAAGTCCACATTTTTGACATAAATCGGTTGATCTACTTTTTCTACTGTTAAGCCGTTCTCAATATGTTCTTCTTCATGTTCAAGTAACTCGCTAATTCGTTCCGTAGCTCCCATAGCCTTTTGAAGTTGCGTAAAGAACATAGTTAATTGGGTCATAGGCATAATGATTTGGATTAAATATAAAATAAATGCCACCATATCGCCAGCAGTTAGTTCCCCAGAGGATACACGAACACCACCGTATCCAATAATAGCGACAAGTACTGACATCAGAACAAATGAAATTAATGGCGAAATAAGCGCATGAATTTTTGCTTCTTTTAAGCCAAAGGTAAAGAGATTCGTAATGCCCTTTTTTCCACGCTCATATTCAATTTGCTCCGCATTCGATGCCTTAACTAAGCGTGTTTCAGGTAAAACTTGGTTCAGCACGGATGTAAACTTCGCTGTCTCATCTTGCATACCCTTTGAAATCGCAAACATGCGTTTACCAAGCAACATTAAAATAACCATCGCCAGTGGAACAGCGATTAGCATGACCAGCGTCATTTTCCAATCTAAGAATAAGAGAATGATGATAGAGCCGATGATGGAAATAACACCAGATAAGCAGTTTGCTAGATGCTCCGTAATAAGCTCCTTCACGACCGCTGTATCATTGGTAACACGGCTTAATGTTTCACCAGTATCGTGTTCATCATAATAGGGGATTGGTAAATGAAGCAGCTTGCGCCAAAGTTGATCCCGTAATTTTGCCACAACATGTTGTCCAACTCGGTTTAAATAATAGATGGATAATCCACTAGCAATAGCCTGTGCGATAAAGGCAATACCCAGTAAAATGATTTGCCAATAATTAAGCGACTCTAATGAAAAGCCATCCACTAACTGTTTTGTAAATAAGGGGACGATAAAGCCTACACCCGTTGTAGCTAAACTCATAATTAAGGCAATAACTAGCAGCCAAATAGGTGGTTCAGCTCGTTTTACTAATTGTATAAAACGTCGCCAATCTTGTTTTTTAGTAGTATCTTTTGATGTTTCTTGCAAAGAAATAAGCCTCCTTCAGTGTTCTATGGCTTTTACTATAGCATCTGTTTATGAACTGAATATGAAATGAATTGTAATGAAGCTACAATAAGTGTACGAAATTACCACTTCTTAATTATTACAATAAAGAAATAATAAATAAAGAGGTTCCTTTTTTTGGAGAGATACCATATAATATTCATAAACCGACAGTCGGTCTATAACGTTCACTGAAAATTGAAATACGAGTGATGGCTGAATGATTTAACATCCATTAAGCACAGGAAAGGGGTTATTTAAATGGAATCTCAAATAACAAGAAAAGGCTTTTCAAAAGATTTTAACCTAATGGTGGTTGGACAAATTATTTCAATTTTAGGATCTGCTCTTTTAAGGTTTGCTCTTTCACTTTATGTATTAGATATTACAGGTCGTGCAGATCTTTTTGCTGTACTATTTGCAATTTCAAGTATCCCGATTTTACTTGCACCACTTGGAGGAGCTATTGCTGACAGATTCAATCGACGTAATTTAATGGTACTATTTGATTTTGTCAGTAGTGTAATCGTGTTTATTTTTTTATTTTGGCTTATAAGTGATAATAGTTCTATCGTCTTTATCGGTATCGTCATGGTGTTACTTTCACTTGTAAGTGCCATGTACACCCCAGCAGTTATGGCTAGTATCCCTGTACTTGTAGAAGAAGAGAAGCTTGAGCAAGCAAATGGCATTGTCAATGGGATTCAAGCATTGTCGGGTGTAGCGGCTCCTGTGCTAGGTGGAATATTATACGGCATGATTGGCTTAAAGGTGCTTGTCATCATGAGTGGAGTGCTCTTTTTTCTATCTGCCCTGTTAGAGATGTTTATTACCATTCCATTTAATCAACGACAACAGGACGGACATATTATCCCAACACTTATCAATGATTTGAAAGAGGGCTTTAGCTATGTAATAAAGCAATCTTTTATCTTCAAATGTATGATTTTAGCAGCATTATTAAATTTATTATTAACCCCATTGTTTGTTGTAGGTGTACCAATAATTCTCCGGGTCACAATGCAAAGTAGTGATACGTTATATGGAATAGCAATGGGATTAATCGATTTTGCTACTATTTTAGGGGCTTTATCGATGGGATACTTTGCAAAAAAAATGGGTATCAGTAATTTGTATGTTTGGATTTTCATCACAGCCTTATTGATTGTTCCAATGGCCATTTCAGTTATGCCTATTATGCTTACGATTGGCTATTATCCTTCTTATATTGTTTTTGTCATCAGCACCCTTTTGATAGCTATGATTATGACAGTTATTTCTATTTATGTTATTACAGTTGTCCAAAAAGAAACACCCAATGAAAATTTAGGGAAGGTTATGGCAATTATTATTGCCGTTTCACAATGTATGGCACCAATTGGGCAATTATTGTATGGTTTATTATTTGAGGTATTTAGTAGTAAAATCTATGTTCCAATTTTAATGATTGGTGTATTCATGGTGATCCTGGCTTTAGCAACCAACAGAATATTACGATTTGAAGAGAGAAATAATTAACTTTTTTGGGTCCCTTATATAGAAGGGACTTTTTTATTACCTCAACGACATGAAAAACAAATCTTGGAGAAAGGCTTGACCTTCAAGTTGGTTGAAGGTTTACCATTGGAAATGAGAGGTGTGATGATGTGAAAAAATATATGACCATTCAAGAGTTCTCTGAAAGAACAGGTATAGCCAAAAGCACTCTACGCTTTTATGAAACCAAAAATTTATTACTGCCAGAGGAAAGGAGCCTAAATGGCTATCGTGTGTATGCAGATAGCCAGATTGCAACTGTAAAATTAATATCCACTTTGCGTTTGGCGGATGTTCCTATTAATGAAATTCAACTTTATTTACAGGAGCAGAATGAAGCGATTCGTCAAGAGATGATGCAAAAATGGATTCAACATATTAAGAGAAAAAGAGATTTATTGGATATTAGCTTGCGTTATTTAGAAAGTGATTCTATTCGAGAGGATATTTATTTAATTGATAAAAATGATGAAAAGATTATTTGGTATACAGCCAAATCGACGACAGGGAAATTTGGAGCAAGCTTTGCACAAAGAGCAAATGAATTAAAACAATTAAATATCCGTATTAAAAGCTACTATTTAAATTATTTATCAGGGCAAGACGAAATTAAAGCTCAAATTGGCTTTGGAGTTCCAGTAGACACAAATTTAAATATACATATAGATTGTGATTTTATTGAACACATGCCTGCTTGTATATGTCTGGCACTACCCTTTAAAGAGCATATGTCAACGATTAAGGATGGTTATATTAAATTACTACAATATGCACTTCAACATAAATGGGTTCCTACTCGATCCATTCTAGAGTGGTATCGAGGTGATGATTTTACACAATTAGATTTATTGTTACCTGTTATTCAAATGGAGTAGTAAGATTTTACATAATTAGGAAGGTGTAATATGAAACAATTTATCCGTTTTACTATGAAAAATGCTTTAACAATGATATTAATCATACCTCTTTTTATTGCAGGAGGGATTTATTCATTAAAAACTTTACATATGGAGAAGTACCCAAACGTCGATATTCCATATTTGACAGTAATTATTCCTTATCAGGGAGCCTCGCCAGAACAAGCTATGAATGATATTGGAAAGCAAATGGAAAGAGCGTTCCTCAAGCTTGAAGGAAGAAAAAATGTTTACACGAACGGTGTAACGAATGCTGTCTATTCAACAATCGAATTTGATATGACAATGGATATGAAGGAAGCAGAGCAGCTTGTAAGGAGAAGTGTGGATAGTTTACAACTGCCTAAATTAGCAGGTGAACCTCAATATGAATTAACGAGACCTGGTGGAAATCCAAATAGTTTCACAATGGGTATATATTCGCCAGAAAAAATCGACGAAGTTCAAAAGTTTGTAAAGGACACAATACTCCCACGATTGACTGTTATAGAGGGTATAAGTGACTTAGAATGGAGTGGAACAACAGAAACATCTGTATTTATACGACTTTTACCGCAAAAATTAATAGCAAATGGTTTTACATTCAATGATGTACGAGAAGCAATTATAGCAAGTAATCCTTCTGTGCCAACTGGAGATATTACGATTTCAAATGAAATTTTACCAGTAAGAATTAATAGTGCACTTACATCTATTGAGGACATTAAAAATGTAAAGCTTTTTACGAAAGAAGGAGAATATACTACCGCAAAGACTTTAGGTGAAGTAGCTGAAGTAACAGATGAAAGTAAATATACAAATAATATAACACGCATTAATGGCAAGGAGGGAGTTAGTTTCAGTATTATTCCTGAGGGTGGTGCCGATGTAGTAGGAATTATTGATCAAGTTAAGAAGGAAATGGATTCTTTAGCTATTCCAGAAGATTATAAAATGGAGATTTTGCACGATCAATCGATTGAAATTAATCAATCCGTTCATTCAATGCTCCGTGAAGTCTTTTTAGGTGCATTCATGACGATCCTCATCACATTATTATTTTTAAAAAATATTCGTTCGACTATTATTGCCGTCATCTCAATCCCAGTTTCAATTTTTGCATCTTTTCTTTGGCTGAAAGCAATGGGATATACATTAAATATTATGACACTTGCTGGGATTGCTGTGGCAGTTGGACGAGTTGTAGATGATTCTATCGTCGTTATTGAAAATATATTTAGGAGAGTAAGGGCATCAAAGGAAAGAGACGAAGAATTAATTGAACAAGCAACAAGTGAAGTTGCAACTGCGATAACTTCCTCAACCATAACAACCATTGCTGTTTTTCTTCCACTTGCTTTTGTACCAGGAATTGTAGGCAGTTTTTTCAAGCCACTTGCATGGACCATTGTCATTTCATTGTTAATTTCTTTAATGGTTGCCATCACTATTGTACCAATATTGTCAAAGGTCTTTTTATTAAAAACTAAGCCCAAACTCTCACATGAGAATGTCCTTCAAAAGTGGTATCGAAAAAGTTTAACCTGGACCTTGCATCACCGTCTAATTACATTATTTGCTGCGCTAATTATTTTAATAGGCACTACTGTCAGCATTGCACCCAAGCTAGGGACAACCTTTCTACCACAGGAGAAAGTGAACAATTTCAAGGTTGAATTGACAATGGAAAATGGAACTTCCTTAGAAAAAGCAACTGATGTGGCTAGTAAAGTAGAAAATATATTATTAAATCAAAAGGAAATCAATCTTATACATACAGTTATTGATCCGCAATCAAAAAATGCAACGATTTCTTTTGTAGTCAATGATTCTGTAAAGGAATTGTATGAATATGTTAGTAATTTGCAAGTACAGTTAACAACAATAAGTGGACCTAAGGAGATGAAGGTATCAGGTATTGGAGGAATTATTGGAGGGGCAGAAAACAAATATACGTTAGTAGTAAATGGTACTAATTTAGAAGAAATAAAAAGAGCGAGTGAACAGATAACAGACGCTTTAAAGAAAGTGCAAGGTATGGAGAATGTGACAACATCTTTAGAGGGGGAAGTACCTGAAATCATTGTAGATTTGGATGATACGAAACTTACCGAGAAAGAAATGATGCCAGCAACGATTGCACAACATCTTCGAGCACTCATTAATGGCGATGTAGTCACAACTATGCAAGCTGCTGATGAAACTAAAGAAGTGAAGCTGGGATTAAAAATGGCTGAGATGACTTCGCTTAAAGATTTCGGAAAGGTTCAAATCAGTAATGCAATGGGAATTCCCGTCATGCTGAATGAAATAGGAGAACTAAAAAGAGTTCATAATATCACTTCCATTTCACATCTTAATGGTGAAGAATATATTATGGTGTATGGAACCATTACTGATGAAAAAGTAGGAGATGTAACTGCTCAGGCAGATAAAATGATTAATAAACTACAGCTTCCTGAGAATATTAGCTATTATAAAGAAGGTGTATCAGCTTCAATGGATGATGGTTTCAGGGATTTATCAATTGCCATAGGAATTAGTATATTTTTAGTATATTTGATACTGGTATTTACCTTTAAGGAAGGAAAAGCGCCATTTGTTATCTTGTTTGCAATTCCGTTCTCAGTTATAGGTGCAGTAATAGGTCTTTATATTGTAAAGGAACCCATCGGCATGCCTGCAATGATTGGTTTACTAATGTTAAATGGGATTGTTGTAACGAATGCAATTGTACTTATTGATAAGGTGAAGCAATTTGAAAGAAGTGGCATGACCAAACAATCAGCTTTAGTGGAAGCAGGCGTTATACGTATTCGTCCTATTTTAATGACAGCTATCGCTACAATGGGAGCATTAATACCCATGGCAATTTCGAATGAAACGGGTATGGTATCAAAATCACTTTCTGTTGTAGTGATAGGTGGACTATTTACTTCTACTTTTTTAACATTGTTTATTGTACCTATACTTTATAGCCTATTTCAAAAGAATAAAAAATCATTAAACCATATTTAAAAATTTTACGACAGAAAAGCGCAAGAAATCAACGTTTCTAAAATGATTTCTTACGCTTTTTAGTTTTGACCAGTTTAGTCCCAGACCTTTCAAAAATAATGTTTCGCTAGTACCATTTTCTCCTAGGCCTAGTTGACATTCTTTCCTGAGGTTGAACCTCAGCAGATGGGAAAATCGGTTGAGGGATTTTACGTATATCTGTTTCCTGATGAACAATTGTCTGTTTATCTTCATCCTCAAGACGATCCTCAGTTGCTTGACTAAGACCTGAAGCATTACTTAAGAGAGGTGTTGTTTGCAGATTGCTGTTTTCAATAGTAGCAACAGTTTCCTGATGCTCAGATGGAGAATGTTCTATTTCAGCTTCGGCATGAGGCTGCTGCACAGGATGAACATCCTTTATCACAAGGATTGGTCGCATCATATCATGATCTTCGTGCTCAAGAAAATGACAATGCCACATATAATGACCGATATGATCTTTCCAGTGCATAATAATTTTCGTCACTTTTCCTGCATCTGCTTTGACAGTATCCTTCCAGCCTTGTTCATAGTCACGAGGTTCTTCGGGAGGTCCTGTAAATTCCAGCCTTCCTTCATTTTGATACAGCTCTAAATCAAATGGACGTCGTTCCACTATTTTGAATTGTATTAAATGCAAATGAATAGGATGGATGAACGGTGTGGCATTAATAAAACTCCACATCTCTATGCTATCAAGTGCAGGTTTTTCTGTGGCAGGATCATGGTACATCCGATTATTTAATAAAAGCATCGGTCGACCAAATTCATCCGTTGTAGCGGTTAATGGTAGTTGTCTCTCGATATGTGCATGATGAGGGTGCAAATCCATTGAAACAGCAAGCATTTCTGGGATTTCACTAGTATCTTCACATTTTAAAGGGAGAGTAACTTTGAATTGCATAAGAACGTTTGTATGCTCATCGATGAAATCTTCATCAGAATTGACTAATAGTATTTCCTGACCGTCACATTTAGAGAAATCAATAATGACATCTGTTCGTTCAGCTGGTAGTAATTCAACAGATTGTATTTCTCGAGGTGCTGTTAAAAAACCGCCATCTGTCCCAATTTGAATCATTGGTTCTCCATTTGAAAGGCTGATAACATATCCTCTTCTATTGGAGCCATTTAGAAAACGAAATCTATATTTACGAGGTTCGACGTTTAAAAAAGGCCATACCTTACCGTTGACAACGATTGTATTCCCCACAAATCCAGGCGTAATTGATGGATGGACGGGAACTGGAAATGGTGGCTCATCAGGATAGAATAGTGAACCATCTTCATTAAACGATTTATCTTGAATTAATATTGGATATTCGTAGTCACCACAGGGCAAATTAGAACGCTCCTCAATGGCATCCCTCAAGAGATAAAAGCCCGCTAATCCTGCATAAACATTTAAGCGTGTTAATGCCATTGCGTGGTCATGGTACCACATTGTTGTACCAGGTTGATGATTTGTATATTCATGTACTTCTTTATTGAATTTTGGTCCCGTATGCATATAGTCTCTTGTGTACCATGCTTCTGGATGACCATCGCTTTCCCAATCTACATTTGCGCCATGTAAATGAGTGACTGTTCTTACCTCTTGGGAATCATTGGCAGCATGAAGCGTAAAATCGACTGGTAGAAAATGCTTTGTAGGTAATAGATTTTTATATCTGACGTAAATTGTTTTGTCTTTTTTAGCTTCAATCGTCGGGCCAGGATAAAGGCCGTTATAGCCCCAAATGATGGATTTTGGGAAATCCTTATGAAAACAATGCTCTGCCTGTATCATTTGTAACTCATAATAATCTTTTCGTTGTTGACCTCTATAATATTTTGGTTTAGCAGTGCTTGGTTTTGGTAGCTCATCAACAAATTTTGGAATAGTAGCTGGATCAGCAGGATTAATATTCATGGTCAAAACATCACGTCCCTTTTTTGAGTACTTTAGATAGCTAATTACTTCATCATATGGGTGAAAACAATAGGCAACTGGGACAATAATGGAGAAAATTTGTGCAAATAAGAAAAAATATCTACACTTCAATAATGGATGTGTGATGTTGATTTCAAGGAATAGTGAGGGAAGTTAAATAATCATTGCCATGTAGATGAAGAACGAATTGCTTGATGCATGATTGTAGGAATGTTTTCTACTATTCTATAAATTATCAATTGGTAAAGTTTTGTAAATGTTGAAAAGTACGGACGACAGGATACAGTTGTTTTATAATGGATATATTAGTTAATTTGGGGTTTGGAGAAGTGGTGATACGTTGGAACTAACATTAGAACAATTAAATAAAACAATAATGGAAATGCGAACAAGGGGTCTTTTAACAGAAGCATTAGCCCTTGCTGAACAAGGTCTATTAGTAGCAGCAGAGAATAAAAATTTTCAACATGGACTGGATTTATATTATCAAAAGATATTAATACACTTCACGCTAGGAAATACATTAGGTATGGTGAGCCTTATTCCTGAATATGAAGCGTCTTGTCAAAAATTTGGTACTGCAAAAGACTTCATGCATTATTACCTTGTCATGTCTTTATTATATGATGCAGTTGGTTTTAGAGCAAAAACAATCGAAATGACAAAAAGATCGATTGACTATGCACATAAACTTAACGATTTAATTATGCTTGTTCGGGGTCATAATAATTTATGTTATCTAGAGGTTGAGAAAGGCTGCAACGATGAAGCACTACAAGCTGGTTTACTGGCTAGAAAATACAATCAGCAATTATTGAGGAAGCTACCTGAATTAGCGAGGTTACATGATATTCGTATTAATAATAATTTAGCTGATGTTTATATTTTTGAGGGAGATTTTGACACAGCACAGACTTTACTAGACAGTACGTTGAATTCACCGATTATTCAGCACCATAATCGTGAAAGGGTGGCTGCTTTGTTTGGATATGGGTTTTTATATGAAAAACAAGATAGTCTTAAAGAGGCAGTGAATTATTACAAACAGTCAATAGCGCTGGCACAATCGTATGGGGATAATGCTATAACCAAGAAGGTAATGCATTTGCTTTTAAATGTACTATATCAGTTGAATTGGCGAGATGAAATTTTTGAAGTGCAGCGTGCATATATTGAGCTTTCTGAAAAAATGAGCGCAGATAATTTGCTACAGCAGGTGATGAACTTAGAATTTAATCGCCATAAGGAAAAGCTTGAAAAAAAGGCACTCTATGATCCTTTAACGGGTGTTTTAAATCGGCATTTCCTTGATGTTGAGATTAATGAAAGGTTATATGAGGCAAAAATAAACAGGAAATTTGTTGGTCTGGCTGTTTTAGATCTTGATTATTTTAAATCGTATAACGATACGTATGGACACTTGTTTGGTGATCGTGTTTTACAAACTCTTGCGACTGGTCTACGTAATTTTTTACAGAAAGAAGATGCGGAGATTATTCGCTTTGGTGGTGATGAATTTGTCATTTGTATTCGTCATAAGCAGAAAGAGTATGTAAATAAACTGTTCCAAGATTTGCATACCTTTTTACTTACATTGACGTTGCATCAACATACTGAAAGTGAAACATTAAAGGTTAGCATGGGTGCATGTATCAATAATCAGAAAAATTATGACTTTAAAACTTTATTTGAGCATGCGGATCAATGTTTATACCGAGCTAAAAAAAATGGACGGACTACCTGTATTATTAATGGATTGCAATAAATATTTTTAATTCCTATTTGATTTGTGAATAGGAATTTTTTACGTTGAAAAGGCTGTCATTTTTTATCAAAAATCGAAAAATAAAAATAACTATTCGAATCATTTGAAAACCTTATTCTAGCAACGTACAATATATGAAATTAAGAAACACGACAGGACAAAATTGTTGTATAATGTTGTGGTATGAGGAAAGAAAGCAGGTTGACAAAATGGAGAGCAAAATGAAAGGTTACGTAGCTTTTAACATGCTAAATCAGGCAATCGAGTTAAAGCATAAGCTAGATGTGAAACATAAGGTGAATAAATGAAAAACTGGTTGATTTTCATTTCTGTCTTTATGGTTTCATTGTCACTTGTCATAGGTATTTTAGTATTATGGAAAGCCGAGGCTCCGTTCCGTTCAATTGAAGAGAAGGCTGAACAGTTGGCACTTGATGCCAAGGCCCTCGCAGTCGTTTCGGAGTCCTACACATATAATGGCAAACATTCGTATGTTACTGTATTTGGAGTAGACGAATATGGTGATAAAAAAGCTGTCTTTGTTCCTACGAATCTAGATGCTGATTCAATGCAGGAAGTATTTTTGAAAGATGGTATTAACGAAAAGCAAGCATTATCGGTTTTTAAAAAAGAAGGAAATGTACAAAAGGTACTCAATATGAAATTAGGCTATGAGGAGCCCGGTGCTGTTTGGGAAATTTCGTACCTAAACGATCACGATAAGCTCAACTATGTCTATATTATGTTTGAGGACGGCGATTGGTGGAAGCGCATTACGAATTTATAAGAGGAGTAGATTCCGAATGAAAAATTTATTAGCAAACCGTGTAAAAACTTTAACACCATCTTCAACTTTAGCCATTACTGCAAAAGCTAAAGCATTAAAAGAGCAAGGGATTGATGTCATTGGTCTAGGTGCTGGTGAACCAGACTTTAACACGCCACAAAATATTTTAAATGCTGCTATTGACTCAATGGAGAAAGGTTTTACAAAATATACACCAGCTGGCGGACTACCAGTACTTAAGCAGGCAATTATTGATAAATTACAACGCGACAACAACCTTACATATAAGGCTAATGAAATCATTGTTGGTGTTGGTGCAAAGCATATTCTCTACACATTATTCCAAGTTATTTTAAACGAGGGTGATGAAGTCATCATTCCAATCCCTTATTGGGTATCCTATCCTGAGCAAGTAAAGCTAGCTGGTGGAGTGCCTGTTTTCGTTGAAGGTACAAGAGAGCAGGGCTATAAAATTACAGCGGATCAATTAAGAGATGCAGTAACAGATAAAACAAAAGCAGTGATTATAAACTCTCCTAGCAATCCATCAGGCATGATTTATTCTCGTGAAGAGCTAGCAGAACTTGCTGCGGTTGCAGAAGAAAAGGATATTTTAATCGTGTCAGATGAAATTTATGAGAAGCTTGTATACAATGGTATAGAGCATTTTTCAATTGCACAACTTTCTGCTGCAGTGAAAGCACGTACAATCGTTGTAAACGGTGTAGCAAAATCTCACTCTATGACAGGCTGGCGTATCGGGTATGCGGCAGGTAATGCAGACATTATTAAACCAATGACTGATCTTGCATCACACTCTACATCAAACGCAACAACAACTGCACAATATGCAACAGTGGAGGCATACAATGGACCACAGGACACAGTAGAAGAAATGCGCCAAGCTTTCGAATCTCGTCTTGAAAAAATCTATCCACAGGTAAGTGCAATTCCTGGCTTCCATGTGTTAAAACCACAGGGTGCATTCTACTTATTACCAGACGTAGCAGAGGCAATGGCTCATACAGGCTACGATTCAGTAGATGCATTTGCTGCGGCTATTTTAACAGAAGCAAACGTAGCAGTCATTCCAGGCTCTGGCTTTGGTGCACCAACTACAATGCGATTATCTTATGCTACATCTTTAGAACTATTAGAAGAGGCAGTCCGCCGTATTGATGCATTTGTCAAATCAAAATGGCAAGACTAATCCTTCTAACCAACTTTGGAGGATTTCTATGAAAAAAATTATGATTCAAGATATGCCAAAACATATCGGTGAAACAGTCAAGCTAGGTGCTTGGTTATCAAACAAACGTTCAAGTGGGAAAATTGCCTTCTTACAATTACGTGATGGCTCTGGCTTTGTACAGGGCGTTGTTGTGAAAGAAGAAGTAGGCGAAGAAATTTTTGCCGTTGCAAAAGGTATGACACAAGAAACTTCGATGTATATTACAGGAGAGGTTAAAGCAGATGAGCGTTCAAGCTTTGGCTGCGAGCTAGCTGTAACAGGTATTGAAGTGCTACATGCCGCAACAGATTTTCCAATTACACCAAAAGAACACGGTCCCGAGTTCTTAATGGATAATCGTCATCTATGGCTACGCTCTCGTAAGCAGCACGCAATTATGAAAATCCGTAACGAAATTATTCGTGCAACTTACGAGTTTTTCAACAACAACGGATTTACAAAAATGGATCCGCCAATTTTGACTGGATCAGCTCCTGAAGGTACTTCTGAGCTATTCCACACGAAATATTTTGATGAGGATGCGTATCTTTCTCAATCGGGTCAGCTCTATATGGAAGCAGCTGCGATGGCATTAGGAAAGGTCTTCTCATTCGGTCCTACGTTCCGTGCTGAAAAATCAAAAACACGCCGTCATTTAATCGAATTTTGGATGATTGAACCGGAAATGGCCTTTGTTGAATTTGAGGAAAATCTTGAAGTTCAAGAACAATATGTGGAGCATATCGTGCAATCTGTACTAGCAAACTGCAAATTAGATCTAGAGCGTCTTGGGCGTGATACCTCAACTCTAGAAAACATAAAAGCACCATTCCCACGTATCTCTTATGACGATGCGATTAAATTATTACATGAGCAAGGATTTAACGATATTGAGTGGGGCGATGATTTCGGTGCGCCACATGAAACAGCTATTGCCAATTCATTTGACAAACCTGTATTCATTACTTGTTATCCAGTAGGTATTAAGCCATTCTATATGCAACCACATCCTGATCGTGATGATGTTGTCTTATGTGCAGATCTAATTGCACCAGAAGGATATGGGGAAATCATTGGTGGTTCTGAGCGTATTCATGATTATGATTTATTAAAAGCACGACTTGAAGAACACAATTTATCATTGGATGCTTATGCTTGGTATTTAGAACTACGCAAACAGGGCTCTGTACCGCACTCTGGTTTCGGTCTTGGCTTAGAGAGAACAGTGGCATGGATTTCTGGAACGGAGCATATCCGTGAAACTATCCCATTCCCACGTTTATTAAACCGTTTATATCCATAAGCGGCAATTAATATGGTTTGTATTTGACGCTTTAGGTACAGATAATTACTGCCCGTTAAAGCGGGGCCAATTTAAAAGTCGCGTAGGGTAAATCTACGCGGCTTTTCTACTTACTATTGAAAAAGGAGTCAAATAAAGTATGAGCACAAATAATAGTCGACTCCGCGTATGGACTGAACAGCGAATGATTCAAATTCCCCAGCTCTTTTTTCAGTTTTATAAGGAGTTAAATATGAAGGATGAAGAGGCGCTAATCGTTTTCCATTTACTAGCGTTCCATATTGAGGGCAATGACTTTCCAACACCTGATGATTTAATGAACCGCCTCACAATGCCCGACAATGATATTACCTCTGGTTTACAGCGGTTAATGCAAAAAGGCTTCCTTGAAATTACCCGTGATGTTGATGCAAACGGCAAGCTATATGAAAAATATTCGATTTTTCCACTTTGGGAGCGTATTATGCAGCTGATGGAAATGAAAGAACAGCAAAAATCTGCTACTGCACTTAGACATGAAGAGGGCGAGATATTTCGATTATTTGAAGAGGAAATGGGACGTCTTTTATCTCCTTTAGAGCTAGAAAAAATCGGTTCTTGGCTAGATGAGGATAAGCATAGTCCAGCCCTCATTAAAGAAGCGTTAAAGGAGGCAGTGTTTGCGGGGAAGCTAAGTATTCGTTATATTGATCGTATTTTGCTGGAGTGGAAAAAGAAAAATATTACGACACCTCAGGCTGCGCAAAAACAAAGTGAACAGTTCCGTGAAAAACAAACGATTCACAGGCCACCAGTCCGTTCACCGCAGCAAGAGATACAGTCGACAAATAAAGTACCATTTTATAATTGGTTAGAAGAGAGGGAGTAGGAGGACCAGTATGCTAACAAAAAAACAATGGGAGCATTGTCTAGCCGAAATGGATCGTATGTTTCCTGAGGCACATTGTGAGCTCGTACATCAGAATCCGTTCGAGCTAACGATAGCCACATTGTTATCTGCACAATGTACTGATGTTCTTGTCAATAAGGTTACGAAAACGTTGTTCCAAAAATATAAGAAACCTGAAGATTATTTAGCAGTATCCTTAGAGGAATTACAGCAGGATATTCGTTCCATCGGCTTGTATCGAAATAAGGCAAAGAATATTCAAGCTTTATGTCAGCGCTTGTTAGATGAATATAAGGGTGAGATACCAGCAAGTCGAGAAGCCTTGGTGACATTGCCTGGTGTTGGTCGTAAAACGGCTAATGTCGTATTATCGGTAGCATTCGATATCCCTGCACTTGCAGTGGATACACATGTAGAGCGTGTGTCCAAGCGATTAGGGCTTTGCCGCTGGAAGGATTCGGTGCTTGAAGTGGAAGAAACGATTATGAAGAAAACACCAATGGACAAGTGGTCGAAAACGCATCATCAGCTCATTTTCTTTGGCCGGTATCATTGTAAGGCTCAAAATCCAGGCTGCCATTCTTGCCCGTTACTCGGAGAATGTCGAGAAGGACAAAAGCGTTTGAAAAAAGGGCTGGTGAAAGAGGCATGAATATAGAGGCAATTACAAAGGAAAAAATTGATGCATGGTTTACAGAGTGGCAAGAGCTAGAAGGCAAAATTCACATAGCCCATGATACAAGAAATGGTGAGGCTAAGGGTTTGATGGAAGCGGCAATTGTTTTGTTTGACCGTCTAGTAGAAGAGGGTGGAGATGAGGTATTACCGATAAATGGGGTTGAACGATTGGCCTTTATAAAAGTAAAGCCTGGTCAATATGCCTGTTATCGTCAGTTGGGTGAATTATTTAAGGAGACAAAAAAACGGACTGCTCGCTTACGACTCCAAGCTACTAAAAATAATTCAAATCGGTAAAGATATTTGATTAAATAAAGAAAAAGCAGAGGAGCATCATTATGGATGTCTCCTCTGCTTTTTTTATTCTGTACTATCGTTTTCTTCATTTGGAACGACAGGGTCAGTTGGTGGTGTAGGTGGTTGACCACCGTTATTTGTGCCATTATTAGTGTTGTTACCACCATTATTGCCACCGCTGCCGTTATTACCGTTAGGATTGCCATTGTTACTATTATTTCCACTACCATTGTGGTTGCCATTATTCCCATTGTTGTTGTGATTGCCATTATTAGCATTGCCATTACCTTGATCTGGAGACGTTGGCTGTTCTAAATCAGGTTCATCCGGAGTATCTGGCTCTTGGTTTTCGTCTGGCATATTTGTCACTTGGAAGGAGGCTGTACCAGGTTCGCTTCGTGTACCATCCACAATAGCGACGACAGAGATTGTATAATTGCCATCCTCTAAATTGTTTGCAACCGTTAGGCCTTTGCTTTCTGTTGTTCCAAGAGAAATTGTTTCTCCGCCTTCACGTTTAGCAGAGACCTCAAAGGTAGTTGGCAATGGTTCGTTAGTTTCAGGATCCAGAATGGCATCATGTTCCCAAGAAATGCTAATTGATTGAGCACCTAAATCTAAATTTGCTGAAACATTATAAGGTGTTGAAAGCTCAGGTGCCTCATATTCATTTGATACTTCCGTAGGCTCCGTGCCACGAACAAATAACTCAGTTTGACGTTTTTCACTTGGTGTGTAATCACTTGCTAATTTCAGTGGTTTTGAACCTACCTCGATTGTCATCTCTACAACAGAACTTGGTTTTTTGAAACGAGGTGTTTCAACATCCGCTGAAATTTCTTTCATAATATGTTTAAACAGTTGTTGTGGTAAACGACGTTCATCCCAAGTTGTGATAGGATCAAAGTGTTTTTCATAACCACTCCATATTGCGATTGAATAGTTAGTTGTGTAACCTGCAAACCATGAATCTGGCACACTTGTGCTAGGTAAGTTGTATTTATCAAAATCAGCTTTTGAATAGTTAGTTGTACCCGTTTTACCTGCAATATCTAAGCCAGAAACATTGGCAGCAGTACCTGATGCATCAGGCTTATTGCCAACAACATCACGTAGCATGTCTGTTACCATGTAAGCTGTGTAATCACTCATCGCAACATTAGGTTTTGGTGTGTAGTCCTTTGTTGTTTTACCATCACGATAAACAATTTTTGAAATTGCATGAGGATCATTGTAAACACCATCATTACCGAATGCTGCATAGGAAGCTGCCATTTGGATAGGAGATATGGCAATATCCCCCCCACCAATCGCATCAGATTCATACACATTTTTTGCCTTAATACCTAAACGACCAATGAATTCCTTTGCCTTGTCAGTTCCAACCTCTTTTAAAGCTTTTACAGCTGGAACGTTTCGAGAAGCATAGAGTGCCTTACGAGCTGTCATAGCCCCCATGTATTTACCATCCCAGTTTGTAATAGTTTGCTGAGTGCCTGTGTATTTCATTGGTTCATCCACAAGCGTTTGACCTGTTGACCATTTTAAATATTCAATGGCTGGACCATAATCCAATAATGGCTTCATAGTAGAGCCTGGCTGATTTTGTGTTAAATCGTCTGCATAGTTCCAACCTCGATTGCCATAATTGCGTCCACCACCAACAGCTTGAATTTGACCTGTTTTAGTATCAACAACAGCTACACCGGATTGAATTTTTTCTGTTGGGAAATTACTATCATCATTCATGACGTTTTCAACAATTTGTTGAGCTTTTGGATCAAGTGTTGTGTACACCTTAATGCCTTCTGCCATTGCAGAGCCATCACCGTTTTTCTCAAGTTCGTTTAGGACGACATCAAGGAAAGCATCATATTTAGAGCCAGCAAATTTTTGACGTGTTGTATCATCAGCTAAACCTGCTTGAACGTCTACTTTTTTTGCTTCTTCCATTTCAGCTTTTGTAATTTTACCATGTTGATACATTAATCCTAAAACTGTATTACGACGCTTTTCCGCAAGCTCAGGATTTTTTAATGGGTCGTAAGCATTTGGACGCTGTACTAAACCTGCAAGTAATGCTTCTTCATCTAACGTTAAATCTTTTAACTCCTTACCATAGAAATATTGAGCGGCTGTACCAAAGCCATATATACGACCTGACATAAGCATTTTGTTAAAGTACATTTCAAAGATTTCTTCTTTTGAGTATTTACGCTCTAATTGGAAAGCAAGCCAAGCCTCTTGTGCTTTACGTTTTAATTTTTTCTCATTTTGTAAAAAAGAGTTCTTCACAACTTGTTGTGTTAAGGTTGAAGCCCCCTGTGAGCCAAAGCCATCGCGGAAGTTGGCAATAATTGCACCACCAAGACGATAAAAATCCATACCATGATGCTCAAAAAAGCGTACGTCTTCCGTAGCAAGGATAGCATTAATCATGTCCTCTGGTATATCTTCATATTTTATATATTTACGGTTTTCTGCACCAATTGTTGCAAATAAATCACCGTTTTTATCAAAGAACTCAGAAGAAACAGGGTCCTTTAGTAATTCTTCCTTAAGCTCAGGCGCGCTACTAGCATAAAAAGCGAACATCCCAGCTCCTCCAATAAAACATGCAACTCCTATTGCCACTAGCGTTAAGAAAATGCGCTTAAACCATAGCTTTCCTGATGATTTGGGCACTTTCTTTTTATTTTTTTGAGCGAGAGCTTTTTGGCGCTCACCGCGTGTTTGACGACGTTCAGTCATTCTACAATCTCCTCACTTTCAGAACCATGGCTTTTTGCTTCAATGAGCTGCTGGACAATCGGTAAATAGTCGATACGTGGATAATAGCTTGTGGGAATTTCGAAAGCTTCTCTTTCAATCGTTGAAAAAGGTATCGATTTACGCTCACCATTCTCCATTGCTTGCCAGGCCTTTTGTAAAACTTCGTATGGCACAATAAAATATCGTTCAAAAGCTGCGAAACGAACGATAATAAAAGCCACACCATTTTGTTCCATCACCTGCTGCATATGAGTCATTTGATGTAAGTGTATATTTTTTAAGGGAAAACTCGTTTTGGAAGCTGTCTCCTTTGCATCAAAATCAATATACTGCCCTTTCCAAACACCGTTATAATCTGTTGTGGAAGGAGTTCGGAAGTATGCTTCACGAATTACTGCAGCACTTCGTGATGGGTACTCTACTTTGACGATTTGTACGGGAACAGGTTTCTTATGAATGATAGCAAGTCTTTTTTTTATATAATAGTCGTTTGCTTCATTTATTTCATCTTCTAGTGTTTTCCCTCGATTACTAAAAGAAATTTCTTTGTTATCATCCTTCTTTGCCTCATTTTGTACAGTTGGATTTGGGGTATACAATTTCCCATTTGGATAACGAATTGTCATTTAGCTCACCCTCTATAATACTGCTATTATATACAATAGTTTACCATGATTCAGTAGCAGTTCTCCACTTCTGGCTCGCTTAAACCATAGCAGAAATCATACGACAAGAATCAATCAATATAGTACACTTTCCGTCTTCTGAAGTCGAAAAGTTGTCAAAAAAAGGGCTGTGCTTTCTACTCAAAATGCCAAAAAAACAGATAAAGTTTTCATCCAATTCAGTAGTCAATTTGTCCTCTCTATTCGCCCCCATCTAGCTAGAAGATTATTCGGACAACAGCGCCTTCAATTTGTTTTAATAAAAAAATATCGAAATTCTTCTTCTTTCAGCTAACTTGCGCTTATTTTGTCATGCATGAAGGTAATTTTATACATGCGAGGAAATACATAAGTAAAGCAAAGGAGGCGTTGTATTGAATAAGTTGGAACAATTAGTTGCGCAGTTGGATCTAGTCAATCAATTACTTATAACAAGAGTGTCTTTGGAAAACAATGCACATAGCATGCATTTTTTTATGCAACTCAAAGCTGTTAGCCAGAAAGTAAGCTTAGCAGAAAAGAACTGGCAAGTAAAGAATGCGTGTTCGCCTATAAGTAGTGAAAAATGATAGACTTTGGTACACTTATCTCATATGCAAAATAACTCACTCAATATGTGTATTTTAAATACAATATTTACCATAGCGAGAGGTGAGAGACATGCTATTATAAAAACCTTCATATACAACTTGTTTGTCATGTATTGTAGCTGAGATTTCCGATAACAGTACTACTATACATGCTAAAGTGATTTTAAGTTTGTATTTGGTGTAATGAATGAGATGAGGTGCGAAATTGTTATTAATACAGCAAACTTCCATATTAATAGATGAATGTGAAAAAAGTGTTGCACGCTTTTGGCAAATGCGTGAAGAGGACCGTACACCTGATTTTTTTAAGGAGGTTAAGCCACATGCCGATGCTATTCATCAACACTTAAAGGAGTGGCAACAGGGGGCCAATTTGTGGATTCAAAACAATAATCCAAAGTATATGCATATCCAACAAATTGCTGCTGTGGTGGAATCCATGGAGCAATTTGTTGTGCAATCTTTTTTTAAAGAAACAAGTAAAAAACGCTTTTTAGATGCTATTCATTCTACCTCCTTTACATTGAAAAATTTTGAGCGAATCGTGAAGGAGGGAACAAAAGATGCTATCCAAAAAGAGAACCATCAATGAATTATTAAACGAGTGGAGATATGATGAGGAATTAAAAGAACGAATTTTACACTGGCAGACACTTGAAGGACGTGAAGCAAAATATGCTCCTTTCCCGGGAAATTTACATCCTTCTCTAGTAAAGGCACTACAGGCAAGAGGGATCGAGCAGCTTTATACACATCAACGAGAAGCCTTTGATTTGGCGCAGAGTGGTACGTCCTTTACTGCGGTGACGCCAACAGCATCAGGTAAATCATATTGCTATCATCTGCCAGTTCTTCAAACAATATTAGAGAATAAAAATGCCAGGGCAATTTATTTATTTCCGACAAAGGCTTTGGCACAGGATCAGAAAAATGATTTAAATGAATTAATTGAACAAAGTGGAGAAGAGATATTAAGCTACACATATGATGGAGATACCGCACCTGGAATTCGCCAAAAGGTGCGAAAGGCAGGGCATATTGTCATGACAAACCCCGATATGCTCCATTCAGGAATATTACCACACCATACGAAATGGGTATCCCTTTTTGAAAATTTACAGTATATCGTTATTGATGAATTACATACATATAAAGGTGTATTTGGTTCACATGTAGCCCATGTTATACGCAGACTCAAGCGGATATGTGCATTTTATGGCAGCAAGCCCGTGTTTATTTGTACTTCGGCAACTATAAAAAATCCAAAGGAATTAGCAGAGATTCTAACAAATGAAACTCATGCATTAATTGCTGATTCGGGAGCACCAGTAGGTAAAAAAACATTTCTTTTTTACAATCCGCCTATTGTTCATAAAACGTTTGGCGTGCGTCGTAGTGCGGTTTTAGAGGTAAGTGACCTAGCTAAAAGATTATATATAGCAGGTATTCAAACCATTATCTTTGCAAAAAGCCGTGTAAGAGTAGAAATGATAGTGACTTATTTAAAGGAGCTGACAAGAAACAAGCTACTTGATGAATCGGTGCGAGGCTATCGTGGTGGCTATTTACCTTCTGAGCGAAGAGTAATTGAACGTGGTCTTCGAGATGGTACTATTCAAACAGTTGTTAGTACAAATGCATTGGAATTAGGAGTCGATATTGGACAGCTTCAAGCATGCATTATGACAGGTTACCCAGGAAATATTGCAAGTGCCTGGCAGCAAGCTGGTCGTGCTGGTCGTCGACAGGACGAGGCATTAATTATTTATGTAGCCCAATCGTCTGCACTGGATCAGTATGTGGTCAATCATCCACTCTTTTTACTCGGTGGTGCTCCTGAGGAAGCACGTATTTACCCTGAAAATATGTTAATTTTAATGGACCACTTAAAATGTGCAGCATTTGAGTTACCTTTTTCCACAAATGATGCATACGGAGAATATGAAGTTCAGGAATTATTAGATTATCTAGCAGAGGAAGGCGTTGTTTTTAAAACAAGTGATAAGTGGCACTGGATGAGTGATCGTTTTCCTGCACACGATATTAGTCTGCGCTCTGCTTCTCAGGAAAACGTTGTAATCATTGATATGACAATTCCTGCACAAACAAAGGTTATCGGTGAAATGGATCGTCACAGCGCAATGACATTATTACATGAAGAGGCAATCTATTTACATCAGGGCATTCAGTTTCAAGTAGAAAAGCTTGATTGGGAAGAAAAGAAAGCCTTTGTCCGTGAAGTAGATGTCGATTACTACACAGATGCTAATCTAGCAGTTGAAATGAAAGTACTAGAAGAGGACCGTAATAGGGATTATAAGGGGGGCACAATTAGCTTTGGTGATGTTGGGTTAGTTGCTCAGGCAACACTATTTAAAAAAATACGCTTCGGTACTCATGATAATATCGGATCAGGTCCAATCCATTTACCACCAGATGAGATGCATACAAGTGCCACCTGGCTATCACTTCATTTATCAGAGCAGTGGTCAGAGGCAGAATTGACCGAGGTAATGATTGGAATAGCCTACGCAATGAATGCCTTTATACCTCTGTTTATTCAATGTGATAGCAGTGATGTAGCAGTCGTGCCACAAGTTAAAGCATCCCATAATAAGCTGCCAACATTTTTTGTTTATGACAAGTATCCTGGAGGAATCGGATTAAGTGAAAAGGTCTATGATTTATGGGAGGACTTATTAACAAAAACGCAGCACCATGTTATAAACTGTCCTTGTGAAGCTGGCTGCCCGTCTTGTATTGGTCCACAAGACTCTACGATGCATGTAAAAAGTAAAGTCGTCAAGCTACTTCAACTATTAAATTATCAGTAGTTAAGTATAGAGAGGGAGAGGATATAGATTAAATCTTCAAACCCTCTTCTTTTATTAATTTATAAATCATTTTACGGTTAATTTGTGTTAATTCCTCTAATTTCCGACCACTGGCATTTGGTATGTTTATGAATGCTTGCCTAATTGTTTGTATCCTTTTGGCTCTTAATTCAAGACTAAATTTATTTGGTTTTAGATAACGGAACTGTCCGAAACGATTCTGATTTTGTTTAAGGGTGGATGGATTACTTTTCATCGCCTTAGCAAGTGCTGCTAGGGAAATTCCTTGATTTTTCTTTAAATACAGCTGTGCACGTTTATGTCGTTCAGCAGATCGTTCTAATAGCTCACGCTCCATTATTTCCTCGATGGTTTCTATAGCAATCTTTATATCAATTGAATAAGTAAAAGCACAGCTCGGCTATAGTGCTACCTTCGATGAAGTAGCATATTCACTTGTATTGAACGGTCAACATAGTTCGGTGGCAATTAGTCATATTATGGCTAAGGATTTTGGATTTGATAAACATCCGTCTGTAGGTAAAATGAAAAGGCCGTTCATTTATTTTGATGTATTATTGGCTATGAAGAAACAAGTGGATAAAGGAAATCTAATTATGGATGAATCATCAAATATAGTGGATTGTATTTTCTATGTAAATCCTTATGGTGAGGAAGATAGAGGGAATGAATCAGAGGAGTTGCAACAATAGACGTTATCTCTGTTTTAATTGTAGTGGAGGGTATCACGTAATTGTGAGCAGTTTTCTCTTTACAGGAAGTCCATTTTAGGGAACCTGTCACACAAAAACTATCGGAAACAGTAAGCAAGTAATATTCAGCAGGAGACCAAAAAGTCGTTACTGGGTGATAGTTAATAAATTGAGAACGTTTAGTTTCACTGCTTACCAAAGTTTGTGTTGTTTGATTACATGTAGCACATAACGGCTGAACTATATTTTGAGCTTGCTGAACTATATTTTGCGCTTCCAAATAAGAATTATAGTCGGATTCATTGTCAAAGAATAGAATAGAACCATCCTCTTGTTCAATAGAATAAGGTGTATCTACTGTTAACTTAACATCCCAATCTTCACCGTTTGCAGCAAAAGCACTAGAAGTTGGATTAAACAGAACGAAAAGAACTACAAAACCAAAAAACAAAAAGAATAAACGTGATTTTGAAACAGAAATATTCACTAAAACTCTCCCCTTTACCTTTTGATATAAATCTCTTATTTTGTTATAATTTACTATATTTAGGTTATTAATTCAAGTGAATTCTTGAATTTGAATTATTTTACTTAAAAAGGAGACTTTTATGAAATTAATAGCAGGCACTATTTCTTTATGCTTCTCATTCTGTCTTTTCATTTTCTTGAGTTTATTAAAAAACTTTTCTTCAGGGGCTTATACAGTAGACTACCAAGCTTTTCCGGTTATACTCACGTTACTATCTATCATTTGTTTTGGATTAGAGATAAAAGAAAAATTAGCAAATAAAAAAGAGCTGTAGCTTACTCTGTAAGATTAAGTACGAGTAATTGTATATTAAATCTTATTTAATAGTGTTTCACTTATAATGTTACACATTTAATGAAAATGCACATTACTAAATGTAAATTTTAGTGGTGTGCTTTTTTATTTTGGCTATCTTTCTCATTTAGTTTTGTTAAAATATTACACATTTTACAATGATGAAGAAAAACATTAAAATAGGAACATTCATTCTTATTGAGGGGGTTAATAATTGTATTGGTTTGAATATCGTCCTAAACATATCGAAAGTAAGTATGAGCTACTTGTATTTAAAGAAAACCAGCCCTTTCTACCCTTAACAGATTACTACCATGACTGTTTAGGAAGAATAGACAAAAGTTCTGCAATATCCTATTTGAATTGTCTACTTCCATTTTTTAAATGGTTAGAGAAAGAAAGCAACTATCAAGGAAACAAAGTGCAATGGAATGATTCAGAAGAAAAAATACGTGTTGTGGTTGAAGATTATTTGATGCATGAAATGAAGTGTAAGATTCGTGATAAAGACACGTTTCGCTTTATAAATTTAACAAGTAAAAGCCCTAATACAATAAGTCGTTTTTTGTCAGCATTAAAATCTTTTTATAAGGCTATGATTCGTTTAAAACAGTATCCGTATAGTAATCCATTAATAGATGGTCAAGCTATCTTGCACAGCTATAAAGAGGAGATAAAGGGTGTTCGAGAGGATAAGCCAAGAATGCCTTCAGTTGCAGGTACAGAAGAAGCTATCCCTCATCGAAGATTAACAGATTCCTATTTTAAAATTACCAATGAAGAATGGCAACCACAAATTATTGATGATATAGATTTACCATATCAAGTATATCAAGCTGGTAAAAAAGCAAGTTGGACACTTCGTGAAATGGTGATAGCCCGTATGTTATTTGAAACGGGTGCAAGGGCATCAGAGATTATTGAGCTAACAGTTGGGGATTATCGCAAACGTAAAAGTCATCAAAAATTTATTACATTCAATAAAGGGAGTCATGGTAGAAAAGTCAAGTTTATACGTGTTAGCAAAGATACGGTGAAAAAATTGTTTCACTACATAGATACTGAAAGAAAATCATTTGAATTTTGAACAATTACCTGATGATGCCCCTATCTTTTTATCAGCAAATGGAACACCTCTTACTTATCACGCTTGGTACTACCACTGGAATCGGGCAATAAAGAGTAATGAACTAAGTTTAAATCCACATAAAGCAAGACACTGGTTCGTTACTTCTCGATTACGAGAGATTTATAACGTTGCAAAAAATGAAACAGAAATTCATCAACGTAAAAATGAGTTAATTCAATATATGAAGTGGAAAAATTCAGTAACAATGAATGTGTATGAGCATCATTTTGATGAAACCAAACATCGGGAAGTACATGAGAAAATGTTGGAGCAAATGCAGCAAAACGAAAAGGACTATATTAAGCAACAGCAATCTTCTAAGAAATCCAAACAAAAGATAAGCGTTGTAAAATCATCAGCTATCGAAAACTTTGATGAAGATTTAAAAGAATTATTAGAAGGGTTGGAATAAATTTGAATGAAACAACGCAGCTTAAACCAAAAACAGAATGGTACGATAAAATGCTGGGGCAAATGGATACTCGATTAATGTGTCTACAAAATAATAAAAGTGAATTTTTAATGGATAAATTAGATGAACGGTTGCTTAAATATTTGTATAACAACTGCTTAACTTCCGATTGGAAAAATCAATTGTTACTTATAGTGTTAATTGAAGAAGCTAGGAATAATGACTCAAAAACTATATTAACTACAATAAGCAGATTGCATCCAAGATTCAAAGAGATTTTTAGGGAATGTAACATTACTTCATTTTCAGATTTCGAACCAAATGTTAATTTATATAAGTATTTGAAAGGTGATATTTGTGTCAATTCTTCTAACAATATGAAATATAACTTACTAACTGCCTATAAAACATCTGGATACTATACTGAAAAGTGGATTAATAATAATCTTCCTACAGATGAACAACAATATTTTAAAAAGTTTTTATTACCACCCTTTTCATATGCTAGTAAAGAGTTTTCCTTTACTAAATTAGCCAAAGAACAAGCACGAAACACCCGTAAGGATGAAACAGACGCTATTGTGCCACATCTTTCAACAATACGTGCAGAAGCAAATCTACGATGGAATCAAATGAAGAGGCTAAGAGATGCATTTCAGCAACAAATAAAGATTATAGAAGCCGATTCAATATCATTACCTATTGAATTTTCATATGCGGAACCAAAACGTATTGGAGAGGTATTTCATTTTCGTTTATGGGATAAACCTTCCTTCGTACTGAACCATCAAAAGGAGTTTTCTGATGTAGTTATAAAGAAGGCAAAACAAAAAAAATTAACTTATTCTGATGAAAATAATGCTTATTTCCTTGAGTTTATTTGTGCTGAATCAATAGAGAGTGATTCAGCACCAGAAGGTCTTTGGTTTAATGAATTAATTGAGCAGAATGTTTTAGGAAATTGGGGAAGAAACAGACCAGTTGAAGAACATGAGCAGATTTTAAATTTCTTGTCTTTATGGGGATACGAGTTTGAAACGAGCAAAAACCTTATCCATTTTTTTTAAAGCAAAAAGGCATAATAACACCTTCATCATTCATCACTTTACACAAGGATAAAGTAGAAGGTTTATTAATAGATGTAGAACCATTTTATGTGGCTTGTACATTTGGTCTATTAGCCATCGACATTTTAACAACAACAGGTGCGAGAGTGAACGAATTACTTCAAATTAGTAATACAAAAGAATGTATTGAGGTAAAGAAAATAAATAACAAGCTACATTATTCCTATAAAGCTATTCCTAAAGGAAAAGATTCATTAGAAGAATTTTATTTAAGTAAACAAACGATGGAACATATTCAAATGGTATCAAGGATGTTAAAAACACATTATGGCGGCGATAAGATTCCAAGTGTCCCATACAGAGATCAAAGAAAGCACTTATTCCCCATATCTATGCCTTATTATTTCCAATATGCAGGCAAAGCATTACAAGGAAATACTTTACACAGTTCCATTCGATTTTTACTTCATGGATTATTATTTGAGAGGCAGAACGGAAAAGCTGTAACTGTAAAAACACACCTATTACGTCATGCATTTGCGACAGAAGCTGTTCAACGTCAAAAAATGCCGATTGATATTGTCGCAAAAATGCTGCATCAGAACGATTTGAATGTTACAGGGTATTATTCAGCTCCCACACCTACACAAATCGCTGAATCAGTAAGTGAGTTACATGATGTTATTTCAAGTTATGTAGATATTGATGATGTGTATTTAAGAAGTCCACAAGAGTTACAAAAAGAATTCGATGACCACGCAGAAAAAGTTGGTGTATTCAATAAAGTATTGGGTGGTACTTGTGTTACAGATTATGTTTGTCCCACTAAAATGCAGTGTTTAGGCTGCAAAGCAAAAATACCCGAACCAGATCAAGAAGAGGAATTATTAGGAGCCATTCAATTATCAAAGGATATGGAAAGACGATTTAAACAAATGGGATTAGAGGTCGAAGTTCGAAAAGCGAAAGAGATGGCAAAGCAAGCTAAGATTGAATTAAAAGAGATTGATTTAATCAAACAATATAGGGAGGAACGTCAATATGAACCGAAAGCAAGAATTAATCCATTCAGATAAGAGGGAATGGCTCGTAAAAGTTCATCAGCAACGTAAAGAGCGTTCCGTATCTATAGGTATTCAAACGATTAATTTTCTCGTTTCAAAAGGCATTCCTGTAACCTATCATAATATTAGTCACCATTCAAAAGCCTTTGATGATGAAGAGAAAGGTATTCACATAAATACTATTAAACGAAATGAAGAACTATATGAGCATTACAAAAAGCATAGTAGAACTTATAAAGTAAAGAATGCTCGTAAAAAGCCAGAGAAGCCCCCTATATTTGATGAATCCACTTTAAGAAGGATTTCCCCCGAAAGAGGATTAACAAACGCTAGAAAGAAGTATATGCAGCTTTCTAAAGAAGAATTGGTGAATAGATTGATAGCAGTTGAACAATATGTTGCAGAAAATCAGAAGCGATGGGTTGCTAATCATTTTGAGCAGTTTAAATAGAGAGTTTATGAGATGCACTGATAGCCTTGTTAGATTGTTTTAACAAGGCTGCCTTAACTTTTTTGACGTTAAGAAATATGCATGATTTTATTCATTAAAGTCGATAATACATCCATGCTCTAAATACCACTAAAACATTGCTATGACTGACTTTTGAAGAGAGTGTATAAAAATATTTATAAACAAAGTTCATACAGAAAAGCCACGAAACGTTGTTTTAACAACATTCGCAGCTTAATGGTGTATCCCCAAACTTGCGTTTGGGAACGTTATTTTGAATGTAAATGTATGAAGATAATCACTCATAATATTTATTGTAAAGATTTGAGAATTTCTCTTTTAAATGGCTTATAAATTGTACATCATCAGATATAATATCAACTACATCACTACTAATATACACCAATCGGTCTTTAAGATAGAAAGCCAAGTATGCTGCACGTCTGCCTTTATAAATAGATAAAGCATATTTTTGAACTTGAGTTATATCTATATTTTTAACGATTGCATAGAGGTGACGAGCCTCTTCATTCTCTTCAACTATTTCTTCCCAATTTCGAATAAAAATAGATTTTCTTACGGCTGTTTTAGTATAGATATATTTATTAGATATTATATTGGCAACTAAATAAACCATATCAACAGTATCAACTTTTTTAAAAATGTAGTCTAATATACTTTTTAATTCTACGTATGAAATTTCTGATAATCCAAAGCGAATTCTATTGTTTGAATTTACTTGAAAAAAAGGTGTTAGTTCATCGTTAAAATCGACACTTAATTCAGTTAGAGTTATCACTAAACTTCTCCCCCTCCCTTTCTATTAAAATTTATTAATTATATCAGAGTTGGATAGTTCCCAAAGCGTCGTTTGGTAACTATTTTTTTCTTAGCGTTGTAAACAGCTTAAATCTGACGTGACCACATAATAGATAAAATCATTTTTAGATACATCTGAATCAACAAAGTAATTGCTACTGCTTCACAAATCATTTGTAATTATATTAACATATTTCGCAATTATTAGGTGAAACCCTTTTTAAATTATTTAGTGTAATAAAAAACTCGACCCACAGCTAATGGATAGAGTTTTTAGTTCCCAACTTTTTTGTCTTTCAACATCAATCTGAAAAGGATAGATGTAAGCAGGTAATCCCCCTGTTCATCTATCCTTTCCTTTTAACCCTATATAATGTGTAACATTGTATAAAATTATTTAGTTATAGAGCTTTATGAACATTTACTTGACTTTTAATAAAAGTATGCTACTGCTCTTTTTTAAAAATATTTGTATTACCAGAAAGTTCAAGTGATTATGTAACATCTTCATAGCATGGTCTAACTTCTTCTAAGTGAATTTATTCTGTCTACCCTCGCGAAATCCCCAGAATATAAGTGCTTGCCTGACCATTAACAAAAAAATGCAAAAAGTATCTAACTGAAAAGTAAAAACATGCTATCCAATATTGGATAGTATGTTTTTTTGAGTTCAATTCTTATTTGTTCTAGTTTTGTTTTGCAGTAAAACCAGGTGATTTAGTTTTCCATACAACAATGTATGCAACTAGCAATATACAGAACATAGCCCATGGGAAAGAAAATACTCCAAGGGTTTCCAAAAGGAATGCTCCAACTACACTTCCGCCACCAATAGCTAAGTTCCAAGTCGTCACAAGCATTGATTGAGCAACATCTGCTCCATCTCCACTAGCATTTGCAATCGCAGTTTGCAGAAAGTGTTGCGGCTCCACCAAAAGTAAGACCCCAAAGTGTAATTGCAAGATAGATGACAATGGATTGATTCATGCCAATACCTAGTGCTAAAGAAGCCAAACCGAATCCAGCAAGACTGATTAAAACCAACAAACGTAGGTTATGGTCAATGTATATTCCAGTAAACCAAATATCTATTAATGCTGCTATACCAAATATAAACAATATCATATCAATGTCTTGGGTTAGTCGTACATGGTCAAGGTAAGGCGCAATATAAGTATAAAGAATGTTATGTGAAAGTACCCATCCTAATATAACAAATAGTACTGTTCTTACCCCTGGAGTGACTAGGACCTTCAATAGAGGTATGCGTTTTTCAGTAGATTGTCCAGGGAAGTCTGGGAGTTTCCATAGAACCCAAATAACTAATAATAAAGATGAAAGTGAAATTATTCCGAAGACAGCTCGCCAGCCCAAATAGAAACCAAGAAATGTGCCAAGAGGAACACCAAATGCAAGAGCAAGAGGGGTTCCGACCATCGCTACCGCCATAGCCTTCCCTTTAAGTGATTCAGGTGCCATTAAACGGGCATATCCGGCAGTCATTCCCCAAAGAATACCTGCAGTTACACCAGCAAAGAAGCGAGCTATTAACGTCAAAGTATAATTAAAAGAAAAAGCTGTAACAGTATTAAATAAAAGAAATCCCACGATACATAGAAGCAGCAAAGGTTTTCTTCTCCATCCTTGAGTTGCCGTAGTTAAAGGAATAACAGCTAATAATGATCCAAAAGCATATGAAGTAACAAGTTGGCCAGCAAGGGATTCAGTAACTCCTAGTCCATTACCAATCTCAATTAATAAACCAGCAGGAATAGTTTCTGTTAGTATACAAATAAATCCAGCCATCGCCAGAGCAATTAAACCGTTCCACGGAAGGCGTTCTGGTGAAGAGGCAATTGTAGCACTCCGTGTAGTTAAATTTCTATTTTTATACATATAAAGAACACCTCTTTTATTTATTTAAAAATTCAATCCTTTAAATACATAAGTAAATTTCTATAAAAAGAAGAAACTATATAAGTAGGCACCTCTTAATTTAAGAAAGGGGGCTGTCCAGAAAGTCCCTAAATAAAAAGTGCGATGTGGAGAACGGGCCGTTTTCCACATCGCACTTTTTCCTTTTGGCTGAAAGTAGCGAGCGGATGCCTGCTACTTTCAATAAGTTATGGGCAATTGCCACAAGCCCAAATTCTGTTTGGGTCTTGGCAAGTCCACGCAATTCTACAACCCTCTTCATAACCCAGCTTGAACGAGGCAGCCCCATTTTGGTTACCGTATATCATTTAAAAACATTTTTTGCATATAGCCATATGGAGTCACATGAAAAAAAGGAAAGAGACTTGTGACCATATGTCGTTCCAACATTAGGCCGGCATCGTAATTGGGCTACAGACTGATGATAGGTATATACTGGTTTGTTACACTTTATGGGTAAGAAATTTAGCCTGAGGGAGAGGAATCATGTGAAAACTGTATGGCGAATCAGTATTTATCTCATCGTTTTTGTTGTAGTAGTAGGAGGTGTAGGCGCACTCGGGTTCGTCAATACAATGAATGAGGTAATGTCGGTTTACGATAAAGGCGCACCTTCATTGAGGGATGTGCAGGTACCGAAATATGACGCAGACAAACCGACAGTGGCAGTGTTGCTGGCGAATGAATCAACAGAAGTGTTCGATTTTCTCGTCCCATACGAGATGTTTGCGATGACAGAATCTTATAATGTATACGGCGTTGCACCCGATCGTGAAATTAAATCGCTAACCGGCGGACTCGATGTCGTTCCGCATTATTCGTTTGAGGAAATGGATGCGATGCTCGGCAAAAGCCCTGACATTATCGTCATACCGTTTATGCCGATTCTGGATGAGAAAAAATATTCTCCTGTCCGTGAATGGATTCAGAAGCACTCGAGCGACAAGACTTTATTGTTTTCCATTTGCAATGGGGCGGAAAATCTGGCCGATACTGGCTTACTTAACGGCAAATCTGCCGCGACGCACTGGGGGGACATCGACCGACTTATTAAGCAATATCCAAAAGTTCAGTGGGTGAAAGATCTACGCTATGTCCCACAAGGCAATATCATATCTTCTGCCGGTCTGACATCGGGAATTGATGCTATACTATACGTCATTTCCCAGCAGTTAGGTGAGGATGCGGCGAAGAAAGTGGCAATAGAGATGAACTATCCATCTTACGATTTCGTGAAAAAACCGCAAATGGAACCGTTCACTACCGGGCTCAGCGATATAACGTTCATACTAAACAACGCTTATCAGTGGAACAAAGTAAAAGCGGGCGTGTTGCTGTATAACGGCGTCGATGAACTAGATTTGTCCGCCGCATTCGATACGTACGCTGCTTCTGGCACGACGACGACGTTGACCGTTTCCAGTGTAAATGAACCGATCGTAACGAAGCATGGCCTGAACTTAGTCACGCGTTATCAGATAAAAAACGTGCCGAAACTTGCGAAAATGATTGTCGTTGGTGCCGGTGCCGAATCAGCCGCCGCCAAAGACATTAACCAATGGAACGAAAGCGGCAACAGCGCGGAACTACTGTACTTACATCGCGAAGCAAAGGATCGGTTTGCAATGGAACCTGCATTCGAGGATTTGGCTAAGCAGGAGGATATTGGGACGGCGAAATTTGCTGTCAAGCGGCTCGAATATCGCGCCACCAATCACCTGAAGCTAGAAGGTAGATCCTTCTCTTATGAAGCGTTTGGCGTTCCAATTTTACTCGGCATCTTGTCCTTACTTATCGCTTTTTTCATCGATCAACGCTTCTTCGCACGAAAAAAGTTATAAGCGCATTAAGGTTGTGACATTCTATCCGACTAGAAGGTGGCTGATCAGGGGTGTTGGCTGAAAGTAGAGACTGTTTTCTACGCAATTCCATCTGTCGGATGAATGTTTTTGCGAGAAAGGGAACGATTTTTAGAGCACGTATCCTCTGACATCAACCGCGCATGCATAATGTGTACGCTTGGCAATATCGATACCGATGACGAGTGTTTTTTCAGAGACTTGATTAATCTTTTGGTTCGTTTTAGAATTCATAAAAGGAGTCCTCCTGTGTGATGGTGGGTCAATGGCTGTTGACACTCATGCATCATACAAGAGGGCTTTTCTGATTTCAAGCCCCTGAAAATCCTTCTAACAGGTTTTTTATTGGATATTTATGTTGAATTTAATTTTTATCTTGTGAAGAATTGTACTTAAACAATGGTACAGTTTAGTTGCTTAAGAAACATCAAATTAATAGGCGAAATCAGACTAAAATATGGTAAAATCATTTACTAAATAGTATTTTTTGCACAAGGAGGATATTATTTGGAAAAGTATCTAAAAATAGTTGTTGTATTTATTCTAATTATTACATGTCTAACGCTTACTTCCTGCACACAAACAGAAAAGGGTGAGAACCAACTTCACGAGAAAGAGCAAATAACAGTTTACAAAGAACTTGTGTTCCCATTTGAACACCCTCAAACCAGACAAAAATACAAAATCATTCATGTCAATCAATTGTTTTTTCCGTATATTGAAAAGGTCAAAGATAATCCGAATCTTTCATCCTCGGAAACTTTGGAACTATATAATAAAGAAATCATTCAACCCATATACAAGGATTGTTTTGAAAGTGGAGAATACCTACATATGGCAGAAACCCTTCTTAATACGTTTCCTAAAGGGGTAGCAGAAATACAAGACATAAGTGAAAAAATGGAGACTCATAAAGCAGAAATCAATCAACTCATTCAAGAATCTCTTTTGAAATCCGCAGACCTTTTACCCTCACAGAGTGATGTTGCAGTTTGCGTATTCCCTTCCTCCAACAATAATATGACACCATTCACGGTTGGGGCGGGCAAAATTATCATCCCGCTTAATCTAAATGTTTTGGATGATAGTATAAAGGTAACAGTTGCGCACGAATACCATCACAGCGTTTGGGCGGAAAAGTATTTCAGTAATAATAACTGGGCTTCTGTTTTGGATAATATAGTCTTTGAAGGAAAAGCGGTCATGTTTGAAAAGTCAGTTTATCCCGACTACTATGGCTATAATCCAATGGATTTTACTTACAACAAGGAATTGTGGTCTAAAGTTGAACCTGATTTAAATAAATACGACCTAAATCGTACATCAGAAATTTTACATGGTGGAAAAGGGTTACCGAAAGGTTACGGTTACATTGAAGGCTACAAGATGGTTAAATCCTATCTTGATTTGCACCCTAATGTAACACCTGAGGAATGGACAGCCCTAAGTTCAAAAGAAATTTTTGAAAAAGGAGATTATCTTGAACACTATAAATAATAAATCTATGAATGAATTAACATGTATTCCAAGGAGGAATATATGTTAATGGTTAATTAAAAATCATTGAGTTGGTTTGCAGCTCTTTTTTCTTATTTAGTTGAAGATTAGCGTTCCAGAATAATCAATCTTTATTATAAAAATGAATAGTGACAAACATATAAAATTTCGTATTTTGATCAAACTTTGTTCAAAATACGAGGTATATTTTAATCAGGAAAATGAGGATAGCCAGCAAATTTTAATCAATCTTTTTTCAAAAGTGACACTTCATCTGTTTATTTTTGACAGTAGGGATAATCATGTTATCATCATTCCTTTTGTAGAAGTTCAATAAAATAAACTTCGGCACTCATGATAATATCGGATCAGGTCCAATCCATTTACCACTAGATGAGATGCATACAAATGCAACCTGGCTATCACTTCATTTATCAGACCAGTGATCAGAGGCAGAATTGACCGAGGTAATGATTGGAATAGCCTACGCAATGAATGCCTTTATACCTTTGTTTATTCAATGTGATAGCAGTGATGTAGCAGTCGTGCCACAAGTTAAAGCATCCCATAATAAGCTGCCAACATTTTTTGTTTATGACAAGTATCCTGGAGGAATCGGATTGAGTGAAAAGGTCTATGATTTATGGGAGGACTTATTAACAAAAACGCAGCACCATGTTATAAACTGTCCTTGTGAAGCTGGCTACCCGTCTTGTATTGGTCCACAAGACTCTACGATGAATGTAAAACGTAAAGTCGTCAAGCTACTTCAACTATTAAATTATCATTATTAGTATAGTTAGAGGGTGAGAGGATATAGACTAAATCCTCATGAATGTATCATCTTATTATAGAAGAAATATCCTGAATGAATGTGATTGTCAAATTATTAATGGTACACTGGCAATAGAAATAGATCAGATTTTTTCCATGAAGAAGTTTTGATGTTAAATTTAACTGTACGTTCTTGAAAAAGTAAAAAACTTGTAAAATGATGCTAACCGTCAACCAGATGAAACATAAAAACAAAAATATCGATATATAAAGAATTTGGAGTGGTTATGTTTAGTTACCAAAGTAGTTTATATTAACGAACGCCTGAAGTAGAAATCCTAAATAGACCAGAACCACCAGAGTTAGATGAATTGTTCGTGCAGTAATGAGTAGAGGTGGATAAAATGAACATTAATCAAGTGACAAAAGAAAAGCTCGAAAAAACAATTGAACGAATGCAAAAGGCACTAGAATACAATGACCCAGAATATATGAGTGAATTGGTTCACGACCTTACCGAATTTGCTTATTTCTCAGGTTATAAAGAAGCGAAGAGTAGTCAACTCAACCAACCTACTAAGAAACCAGATTTAAATAAGTACACAGAAATTTCTCCTAAGATTATTGATGCAAAAATCTCAAATCTTGTTTTTAATATGGGTGTCCCTTCGCACATAAAAGGTCATAAATATCTAATTGATGCTGTTGCACTAACGTATGAGAATCCTTCTCTTATTTCTAAAGAAAAGAAAGATTTGTATCCCTATATTGCTAAAAGGTACAATACCACCGCTAGTAGAGTCGAGCGAGCAATACGTCATGCAATTGAAATTAGTTGGAGTAGAGGAAGCCTTGAATCAATTCTTGAATATCCGGAAACTAAGACAACAATTAAACCTACAAATAGCGAGTATATTAATTACCTAGCTAATATTATTCGTATCAATAACGAATAACCTACATCAAACAATTCAACTGAACACCTATATGGAATTTTAGATAGTAACTAACAAGCAGTATTTGGATTATTTTTAAGTGACTATTTTTATTATGAATTTTATTAGGTAGGAAAAGGTAAAAGCTGGAATAGGGGTGAGCATTTTATTGGAAATATATGTTAAGGTGAAAAAATTTGATTTTGTTGGATTTTTTACATATTTATAAGACTAAGAAATTATGTTTTAAAAATGGGGATAAAGCAGGGGAGATAATAATGGAAAAAGAAAAATTACCAAAAGTCGGGGTTGGAGCAGTTATATTAGATGAGAATAACCAGATTTTACTTGTATTACGCAAGAGATCGCCTGAAGCTGGTCATTGGAGTTTACCTGGTGGCAAAGTTGATTATATGGAAACAATAGAAAACGCTGTAATACGTGAAATTAAGGAAGAGCTCGGGGTTGACATCAAAATTGAACGATTACTATGTGTGACAAATCATATTGTTCAGTCGGAAGATATTCATTATGTTGCTCCTACTTTCATTGCGCATATTATGAAAGGTAAAGTACAAAATAAAGAGCCTCATGCTTTAGAGAAAGTACAATGGTTCCCGATAAATGGTGTACCAGAAAACATTACGATTACAACAGACTATGCTCTTAAACAGTTGAAATGAAAAAGGAATTGCTAGGGAGGAAGTATGGATACTATATTATTTGATTTAGATGGTACACTGCATGATAGCGAGAAATTGTATATTCAAGCATGCTGTAACTGTTTAGAAGCAATGAGAAAGAGCCAACTTACTGATGAAGAAAAAAATTATTTAATAGGAAAACCGATTACTAGAATTATAGATGAGTGGTTTAGTGGGCAAAAAATAGAGGTACTCGAATCATTCTTCAGACACTACGAAATGGTAAATAATCAAGTTCGAGAATATAATGGTATTTACGAGGTGTTAACTGAATTAAAAGGTAGAGGGACTACATTGGGAATCGTCTCATCAAAGTATAAAAAATATGTTGTCCAGGAACTACACAAAACAAAGCTCTATCCTTTTTTTAATGTTATTGTAGGACTAGATGATTGTAAAGAACATAAACCACATCCTGAACCGTTGTTAAAAGCAGTTAGAGAGCTACAAGTTGACCTAAAGAATTGTATTTATATTGGAGATCAACCGACAGATATTTTGGCTGCAAAAGCAGCTGGTATTAAAGGTTTTGGAGCACTATGGGGGGAAGGAGAAAAAGAAAAGTTAGAAAGTGCTTTGCCAACTGGTTTATTACAAAAACCAAAAGATATATTAGTCATTAATCGTATTAACAGTGTTTGTTAAAAAATATGACTACAATACTCCTGAGTTATATTACTCAAACAAATAGTGGTAAAAATAAACGTCAGGCACTGATTAAATGTAAGTGCCTGTTTTTTTGTTTCTGTCACAAGTAGTAGATTTTCAGCACTTCAAATTTGAGGAGTGAAATTGACCTAGTTCCAAATTGCGTTCAATAGTTCATGGTGAACTCTCGTTAGAAATTTGCTTCAATCATATTAAAGGCACTTCTCAGTTTATAAGTTTTTATAAAGTGTGTATTACATTTGAGAAATATTCAGGATAAAAAATGTGTTTCACATTATTTAGAAACAATAATAATCTCAAATTCCTTATTTTTGGTTTTATAATGTATATCATACGTAATTCTTGAGCATACGTTATAGCATTCAGCTTAAATTGAACATTTTTTATTATCCTCATGCAAAGAAATAAAACATTAAAATAGCATATCAGAGACAACCTGAATAATTAGTAATAGAAAAATAGCTGGAAGCAAAATTTGTACCCATCTTCCTTTGATATAAGGGACAATTTTTAATCCAATGTGTGAACCGATTATAGAGCCAACAGTAATTGGAATGGCAATACCCCAATTAACAATTCCATAAAAAAAATAAAATATAAACGCACTTATACAACTTGAAAATGTCACAAAGCGGGTCATTTCAGCAGCCTTTACATAACTAAATTGCCTCTTTAAAAAGTATGTGATGTTTAAAAGTGCTGATCCTGGCCCAAACCCACCATCGTATGTTCCTATAAAAAATGGGACGAATAAAGTAGTTAGCTTTTTATTGCCTTCTTGCATAGAAACTAGTTGCTCAGTGTCTAATTGTTCATTTACTAACCCAGTTTTTTTGCTTTTTAAAACAACAAAAAACATAGCAATTAACACAATGCAAGCAATTATATTCATCGTTTGTTCCAATAATCTTGTTGTGAAAAATGCACCGAATATTCCTCCTAATCCAGCAAATAACATGAATGGAAGCATTTCTTTAAGTTTAACTTTTCTTTTTAATACAAGTACCAAAATTGTCGAAAATGAAGATATTCCTGTTGCAAATTTATTAACTGCGACTGTCGCGTGAATAGGTATCCCAACTAATAAAAGAGAAGGTAGTAATACAAATCCTGCTGCTCCAAACATGACACCGATAATAGCAGCAAGTATGCCAATTCCACATAATAAAAGATTATCTGTTGATAACCATTCCAATAATAAGTTTTCCAAACAAAACCCCCCTAACTTCTACATTTAAATTACTGTTATACTAGCAATAAGACAAATACATTAAAATTGTTTATTCATAAAATAAGGTTATGAATGGGTGGAAATATGAATTTACATACATTGCGTATTTTTACAAAAGTCGCAGAGCAAGGGAGCATTACAAATGCAGCAAGCTCACTCCATATTAGTCAACCTGCTGTCACTGCCCAGATTCGTAAACTAGAACGGGAAATGGGAGCTAAATTAATTACAGGTAAGGGGAGAGGAATTCAGCTAACATCTGAAGGGAAATTTCTTTATGAGCAAGGGTTACGTTTGTTTCAATTGGAAAACCAAATTGATAAAAAATTTAAAACGTTTTTAGAGAAAAAAGAGAAGGTACAAATTGCTTCTTCCTATATTTCAACAAATTATATTTTACCGCCAATAATTGCTAGTTATAAACTCGAAAATCCAGATGTTGATATGTATGTATCATTAGGAAATGTACAATCTGTTGAGCAACGTGTGCTTAATTATGAAGTTGATTTTGGATTTGTTGTTCAAAGTAACATCAATCATGAAGATTTAAGCTTTGAGAAAATTCTTGATATCCCATTCTGGTTCGTTGTTCATCCAAAGCATCCTTTAGCAAATAAAGATGTACCGATATTCGAGTTAAGTGAACATGCTTTTATATATAGGGAAAGAGGAAGTTCAACTCTTGATTTGTTAGAGGCTATTTTTTATACCCATAATTGCCCATTACCGAAATTTGGTTTACAAATGCAAGGCTTACTTGAATCGATAAAGGTAGTTGAAGCGGGGTATGGAATGGCACTTGTACCAGCCTGTAGCGTAACGGAAACATTAGCATGTGGAAGGCTTGCTCGGGTCTTTGTGCAGCAAGGCGAAATTAATCAAAGTTTATATATCTGTACAAGAAGAATGGATGAGAGAGAACATCCATTCATTCACTATTTAAAAAATATAATTAAGTCAGAATCTTAACTTCTGGCTTAATTTTTTTATTTCTGGAAATTATGCAAAGGAAGGGGTTGAAGGAGGCTACAAGGGTATATAGTGTTTGCTGCTGTTTCTGAGTTAAAATACTTTATTTTAATTATTAGAAACCAAAATTCTTTCTGAATGCACCTTTAAATCTTTCCCATTTAAATTAGTGATCTTAATTTTGTAAGTACCAGGACTAATTGAACCAAATAGATTACTATCAGATTCGCCTTTACTCTTTGAATCTTCCAAAACATTATAAATTCCTGTATCTATAAACGAACCTTTACTATCCAATTTTAATAGACGATATTCAACTTTTGGTTCTAACCGTTTTGATTTTGAAGTTGTGCTTTGTTTAATTTTATCCAATTTCAGCTCATCGACATATTCAGTTATTACAAATTCCTCTGTACTTACAGAAGTTACAATATTATTTAATTGCCAAGCTATATCATTGTCTTTGGGTTCATTCTTAGCAGCTATTGAATTTGATACTCCCATAGATAGTAAAAAAAGAACGAGTATCAAAAAGTAACTAATTATCCCTATATTTTTTTTCACATTTCTGTCCCCTACCAAAAAATTTAATAGAAATTTCAAATACATTGTTTAATATTTCTATATAATTCCTGAAAAACCTTTTAATAACTTTATTTTATAATTTCTTTCTTAGTCTGCATTATAGTAGAGTTAAAACAATAAACTTCCTAGGGCTGTGCACTTCTACAGTAGGTAAGCTTTTACCAAAATAGTTACGCTTAAAATACCTATCTTCAAACTAGAATATTTAAGAAACTAAAAAAGAAAGGCTTTTTTTCTCGTTTATTTTAAATAAAAGATATTATTCGTTCCCCACAAAGTTCCCCAAATGTTCTACTTTCTTTTTTTCGTTTTCCAACAGTGATGTTTATGAAAATGCTATAAATCACGCCAACACTGTGATTACAACTTTTAAACATTTATCATTTCCGCATATTTCTTAGCATATAAATACCTAATAGACATGTACTATTTATGAGAGAAAATGGTTATGCCTGTTTGAAAATTAATCTTAACTGACAGAGAGGTCTTCAATTACGAAGCAGCAGTGACAGGAACACTTGTAACCTTTGTAGATAGACAAACTTCGTTACACAGTTATATATTATAGTTTTTTTCTATCATTATCATAGAAATCATGTGATAGACGAATGAATGAGTTCTTTTTACAATGAAGACAAGAAACTCATGCAGATGAAAACAATGTAAGTGAGTTTTGATTAGTAATAGTGTCAAGAATTTTTCGACTCCAAAAATTTACAAAGTAAAAAAGTAACACAAAACAATGACGAGGTGATTATTTATGCAAAAAGATTTAAGTCAATTCATTAGAAGTACAGCATTTTTGGACAAGGTTGTTTCAGCTGAGGAGGCAGCTTCCTGGATTGAAGATGGAATGAACCTTGGAATGAGTGGGTTTACATTATTTGGTGAGCCTAAGGAATTTCCACTTGCACTTTCAAAGCGAGGAAAGAATGAAAACTTCAAAGTCAACTTATATACTGGTGCTTCATTAGGGCCAACTGCTGACCAATCAATGGCAGAGGCAGAAATCATTAACCTACGTGTTCCCTACCAAGGAAACTCTGTTATGCGTGGGAAAATCAACAAAGGTGAAATATACTACATTGACCAACATTTATCACATACAGCAGAAGAAGTAAGAAAAGGAACATTGGGTAAAATTGATTATGCCATTATCGAAGCAGCTGGAATTACTGAAGAAGGTAATATTATTCCAACTGGCTCTGTAGGAAATTCACCAATCTTTGTAGAAAAAGCTGAAAACGTTATTATTGAAATTAATACTACGGCACCTAAAGCATATGAAGGCCTTCATGATATCTTTCTACAGAAAGAGCAAGGTGAGCGTAGAGAAATTCCAATTTATAAAGTTTCAGATCGAATTGGAGAAATTGGCATCAAAGTCGATCCGGAAAAAGTAAAAGGTATCGTTTTATCCGAGCAGCCTGATGTTCCTTCACCATTATTTGAACCAAACGAAGAAACACAGCAAATTGCCAATCACTTATTAGACTTCTTAGCTGGTGAAGTATCAGCAGGAAAATTGCCAGAGTCATTAGCTCCTTTACAATCAGGCGTAGGATCTGTTGCGAATGCCGTTTTAAATGGCATGAAGAATTCTCAATTTAAAGATCTTGAAGTGTTTTCTGAGGTACTACAGGATGGTGTCTTTGATTTAATTGATGCTGGTATCGTTAAATTTGCAGCTGGGACTGCATTCTCCCTTTCGAGAAAGCGTGTTGATTCATTGGCAGAAGATTTAGAGAAATACAAGGATAAAATTATGTTTAGGCCTCAAGAAATTTCGAATAATCCAGAAGTTATTCGTCGTTTAGGCGTCATTTCTTTTAACACAGCAATAGAAGTAGATATTTACGGAAACGTCAATTCAACTCACATTAACGGAACAAAAATTATGAATGGCATTGGTGGATCTGGGGACTTTGCTCGAAACGCTAAAATTACCATCTTTGTAACGTCTTCGCTAGCAAAAGATGGAGCGATTTCAACGATTGTGCCTTTCGTATCGCATATTGACCATACAGAGCATGATGTAGATGTAATTGTGACAGAGCAAGGTTATGCTGATCTTCGTGGCCTTCCACCTGTAAAGAGAGCGGAAAAGCTTATCGAAATCGCACATCCTAAGTATAGACCACAATTACGTACTTACTTTGAAGAAGCGAAAGAGAAAGTCGGCGGACAAACACCACATATTCTAAAAAAAGCTTTCTCTTTCCATACAAATCTAATAGAAAAAGGAACAATGTTAATGGAAGAGAAAGAAGTAACAAATTAATATTCGGGGTTACATCTATTATTATCAGTGAAATGACATGTATATACAAAAGAATAATGCCTATCAAGTTAATAAATAGGGAAAAGGGGACTAAAAATGGATGTAAGATACCCAATTGGCAAACTACAGGTTCCTGAAAAAGTAACATTTGACAATATACAAGAATGGCTAAAGAAAATTGACACTTATACTACTCGACTTAGAGAAACAGTAGGCTCATTAAATGAAGAGGAATTAAGCAGAACTTATCGTGATGGTGGGTGGACAGTTCGACAACTTGTTCATCACATTGCAGATTCACAGTTGAACATGTATCAACGCTTGAAGCTAGCTTTAACAGATGAAAATCCAACAGTACCAGCTTTTGATGAAGAAAAGTGGGCGATTCAACCAGATACAATGCTTCCTGTAGAAACCTCAATTAAAATGCTAGAAGGTATAAATGAGCGTATCGTATTTTTAGGAAATAATTTAACTGAAGTTCAATTAGATAGAATTTTTACTCACCAGACAAACGGTAAAATAACAGTTGCAACGAAGATGGCAAAGTTAGCTTGGCACGAAGAGCATCACCTAGCCCACATACAAATCGCATTAACACAGTAATACAATTTGTATGGGAGTATTTTAGGTTCAATAAGTAGTATTCGCCTATGTTATTGGTTATTTGATTTTATTGTTTGTGAAGTATCTACCTTCAAAAATTTTACAACCATATTGATAACCCCGCCCTAAATTTGGAGCGGGGTTATACTTTTTCTAATATGATATAATTGAGAACACTTTTATTGTTAATACTGGGTTTTTATTTTGTTTTAGATTACTCCATCCTCATTTTGCGTTTGTATTGGGAATTCCATAATAACTTCTAAACCTCTTTGATTTTCTCCTTTTGAAAGAATAAGCCGACCATGATGGGCTTGTAAAATCCGTTCAACCATTGGAAGCCCTAGTCCACGACCTTGCTGAATATTCTTCTTTCTTCTTGATGAGTAAGGTAATTCGGTTATCTCTTTCAATTGCTCTTGTGGAATTCCCCGTCCATTATCTCTGACAATAAAGTAATATTTAGAAGAATCTTCAGATAGAGAAGTTTCCAATATGATTCTGCAGCCTTGGGGATTATGATGCACACTATTATTGACAAGATTACTGATTGCTCGAAGTAATAATTTCTCATCTCCATTGACTTTAATAGCTTCATCAGCTAATTTTAGTTCAATGTCATATCGCTCTTCCAATCCGTTATTCAAAAAATCTGCTACAACTTGTCTTGCTAAAACTGATAATCTTATATCCTTCAAATGCAACGGTTGCATTTCATATTCAAGCATCGAGACCAAATTCAAGTCGCTTACAAGTGAGCGTAACTTTTCACCCTGCCGCCTAATAATACCAGATTGATGCCTTTGCTCCTTTGGCAAGTCTGAATTATCCTCCATTTCACTTGCATAGCCCAAGATCATAGAAAGTGGTGTCCTGATATCATGAGAAATCCCGGATATCCAATTGGAGCGTGCTTCATCTCTTGCCTTCAAGGCAATCGTCTTTTTTTGAAGCTTATCTGATGCGGAATTGATGCTTTTTGCCAAATCACCAAATAAGCCTTTAGAATCCAACTGGACTGTTTCCTCTCTAGCAAGATTATGAACTCCCTCTACTAGGGGTTGTATTCTTCTAATCAGACGTGTGCCAATTACAATAGAAATCAGTAGTGCTAGTGCCACATTAAAGAATAGCAGTAGTACAAGTTTTAGTGGCAAAGAACTTACCCAGTTAGAAAGAAAATCAAATTGATACTTCCAATGGCTTTCCTTAGGATATCCCAGCACAACTAAGCCATCATCGTGCTCCCAAATATAGACAGGATATTTCATAAGATAATAGCGAGAAAACTTTGCTACATCAACAAGATTGTATTGTCGAGGCACATCATTAGGTAGATTATAATCCCATTTCACATGGCCATCCTCCCCAAGCAACATAACCCATGACTGATTGTATTCCAGAAGTTTTACTGCATCCTCATTTAAACTATAGCTGTCGTTTTGCTTGTCCAATCCTAGTACTACTTGCTTAAGCACACCTTCTGGAGAAGGTTGCTGGTTAATTTCTTTGAATACCAGTGTCCCTAGCAGAATGAAGTTAAAAATAAGCAAAAATATTGAAATAAAGATGGTTGCGGTGACGAATCGACGTAGTATACGAAATATTCCTTCCACCTAATTTGTCTCCTTCAGTAGCAATTTATATCCTAAACCCCTAACTGTGAGAAGATGAATTGGTTTAGAGGGATCTTGCTCAATTTTTTCACGAATCCGTCTCATATGAACCATTAATGTATTTTCGTAACCATAGCTGTCGTCTCCCCAGACAGCCTGGCATAAGGCATCACTAGTGACAATTTTCCCGTTATTATTGTACAACTTTTGAAGGATTGCATGTTCCTTTGCTGTTAAAGGTATTTCTTCTTGATTTCTTTTTACAACAGCGCTATCTAAATCAATGATTAGATCCTCCAATCGAAAGACAGCTGAATCTTCTGTTACTGGAGAGGAATAGACTCTTTTTAGAATTGCTGTCAGTCGTAAAACCAATTCACGGGGCAGGAAGGGCTTTACAATATAATCGTCTGCCCCTAAACCCAGTCCTAGTATTCGGTCTTCATCCTCACCTCGAGCAGAAAGAAAAAGCACTGGTATCTCAGAGAACTGCCTAATAGAGGTTAGAAGTGAGAATCCATCACCATCAGGTAGCATAACATCGAGAATCGCAATATCAGGCTTAACTGTTCGGCAAATCGACAAAGCTGAGGAAAAATCGGCAGCAGTATATATACGAAAAAAGCCTTCTTTTCGTAAAAATTTCTCAATCATTATTACCATTTCCAATTCATCATCTACAATTAATATCTTTTTTTCTTTTAAATTCTCCAATGCGCATCACCTAATTTTAATTATACATATTTAAGGAAATGATTAACTCTATTTTAGATCGTATTTTTATAATGAAATATAAAATCTTTTATTTTGTATATAGCTGCTGTACCGTCTTAGGTAGTTCCTCGAAAGAAACCTCTTCCCAATGTGTAACGCCACGAAGCTTTGTATAATATAGCTGGAGATATGCTCCTTCCCTCAATTGTTTCCCCGCCGAAAACTCAAGCTTTTTTTCTTTCCCTTTCTTATTGTAGGCAGTTAGCTTATAATCGTAACGTTTATCTTCGTTTTCAACCCCGAAATCGGTGACTATTGTATAATAGACAGTTTTTCCAGCGGGGTTATCAGGTATTAACTTATCCGGAGTCATGAGGAACATTAACAAGCAACCAAAAATTATAAGGATGAGTCCCACTACTAATAATATTTTTTTCATCACAAATTCCTCCTAGGTATTAGGATGATTCAATATCTTGATTTTTCAATCGATTAATTGACATAGACGCAAAAATTACAATAAAAGTCATATTCATCACCCAAAACAGGATGTTCTGTATACCCGTCATCTCCACTTGATTCACTACACTCATACCAAAAGTGAGTAACGAGTAAGGGAAAAATAAACCTAACTTTGCTATATACAAACCCAGTCCAATAAAGACTGCGGATAGACTAATTCCAATAGGTATAGCAAAGCTACGGATTCGCAAAGACAATGCCAATTGCAAAGAGATAATAGATAGAGAAGCAAACCATCCTCTGATCGTCATGGATATCGTCTCTACTGGGAAAGGCTCTGATATGGAGAACAAGGTTCCGGCCAGCAAATAGAGGCCTATAAATAGCATTTGTACAAACAAGATTAGAATGCTCACAACCACCAATTTTGCGATAAACACACTAGAAACAGATACAGGAGAGGTCATTAGCATATTCCAATTTCGATTTAAATGCTCAAGTCTGCATACATAGGCACAACAAATAGCAATCAAGATAGGAAGGAAAAACTCACCGTAAAACAAGCTGACTTGAGTCCATAAGCTGTACCAGCCATTTGTCAGAACACCCTGGTTAAAATAAAAATTTAAACATCCAATCAGCATACTTATGAGAGGAAGTACAACAAGTACAAAACCAATCCGGGAATGTCGTAATTTCAGAAATTCAGCAACAATACTTCTTTTCATTAGCTTTCCTCCTTAGATTTCTTGCCTGGAAACATGAATGCGTCCAGCAATGTAGAATAGGGTAGTCATAATAACTGCAATCCCGATAATCACGACATCAACGGGCTGTTTCATATAGGTACTAGAAGACTCTGAGAATAAATAAGTAATTGGACTAAGATCCAAATAATAAGACCAGATAAAAATATGTCTGATAGTAGCAGGGAACAGCCCAGCCGTCATTCCTATAAAGCCCCCAAGCATACCCAAACACAATGCAAAGGCTTGGTTTTTGATAACTAAAGAAATCCATTGCTGAAGTGCTGTGACAGCGAGAGTTATCAGTAAAGTACCCAAAATAAATCTAGCGAAAAGATCACTAGGTGGTGATCCCGGAAAATCCTTTATCAACCCAAACATAATCATGAGTAAAGTTTGTGCTAAGATGCCTAAGAAGAGAAGACTGTTGGCGAATAAATATTTCGCTACATATAGATGACCACGGCTCACATTGGTAGCAACAAGCATTTTCCATGTCTCTCCTTTGTGCTCCATATCACAAATCCGAGAGACGACAATGGCTGAAATAATCGGCATAAAAAGCCCATTCATGGAGGATATAGTAAATATCACAGATTCCCAGATTGCATGTTCGGGAATACTCGCAATAGAACGACTAATAGATATGAAAGCCCATAGGATTTCTACAGTTAGAAATAATAGAATCATCATCCCTATTTTTTTGCGACGAATTTTGAAATATTCTAGCTTCAATGTTGTTATCACAAACTTCGCTCCTTCCCTGTAATTTCTAAGAAAATATTCTCTAAACTTTTTTTATGCTCCTCAATTCGGGTGACAGGAATATTATGATCAACAAGAAATTTGTTCATTTCTGCCACCTTCGTATCTATAAGATTCTCAAACACCAGCCAGCTGTCACTCTCAACCGGACAATAGCCTTGGGTAAGTAACAAATGTTCAGCCTTGGTATTGTCCCCGGTCTTAAGAAAAATGGAGCTTTTACTTTTTTTTCTTAAGGTTTCCATTTTACCCTGGAATAGTAGATTCCCCTCACTAATAATACCAACTGAGGTAGCTATTTGATCAATCTCCGAAAGCAGATGACTTGAGAGCAATACAGTTATGCCATAACTAGAAGGTAGTGATTTAATAAGTTCTCGAATTTCCCCTATTCCTGCAGGATCAAGACCATTCGTTGGCTCATCAAGGATTAGCAGTTTGGGGAAAGCGAGAAGGGCCATTGCAATCCCTAGTCGTTGCTTCATTCCGAGTGAATATTGTTCGGTCTTTTTATTTTTATGATTTTCAAGTCGGACAATTCGAAGTGCCTCATCTACATTCTTATCGGGCACGTCTCGCAGTTGTTGCATAACCTTCATATTCTCAAGCCCCGTAAGATGCCCATAATAGGAAGGTGACTCAATAAGCGACCCAGTACGATGTAGAATAGAAGGTCGATTTTTATTTAGGCTCTCTCCGAAAATGTTAATGGTCCCTTCAGAAGGTTTAACGAGTCCGAGTAGCATTTTCAGCGTGGTTGTTTTTCCAGCCCCGTTTGGTCCAAGAAACCCGTATATTTCTCCTTCTTGAACATGAAGATCAACCCTATTTACTGAATTAAAAGACCCATATTTTTTGGATAAATTTTGCGTTTGCACAATAGCCGATGCAGTCATATAAAAACCAGCTCCATTCAAATTTTTATTTTTTCAGTTTCAACTTTAATGAAATCACCTTTCCACAGTCTAAAGGCAATCTTACGGCAACCTTAAATAACTAATTCCCTTAAATTAGAGGGCAATCTTTAATTTAAAAAAGAGAAAAGCTGATGATTTTCACCGGAATCATCAGCTTTCATATGTTTATGGCCATGAGGCTTTTAAAGCACTCCAAATATTTTCACAAGATTTATTTAATAATAACTGCACTTGCTTTTTAGATATATTTGGTCTGAAGTAGAGTAGGTTTTAATAAAAGTAATAACTTGTTTTATGTTGCAAATACAACAAAATGAGTATATATTAAGCAAATACGAATAAGGGGTTTTTTTGGCCTCTTAGTTATAGATCTATTACGCCATATTAATTAAATTTAAATCGTTAAGGAGAATCAAAGAAGATGATGAATTGGCAGATAAAAGAATTTAATCAATTAACTACAAAAGAATTATATGAAATTTTAAAAGTAAGAGCAGAAGTATTTGTAGTCGAGCAGCAATGTATATTCCAAGATATAGATTCAAAAGATGAAGTATCCTATCATCTGTTTTTGGAAGATCATTCTGAAATAGTCGCTTATTTAAGAATCCTACCTCCAAATATTTCATATTCTGAAGTTGCAATTGGCAGAGTTCTCACTAAAGCAGAACATCGAAAGAAAGGCATTTCTAAGAAATTGGTTCAAAATGCTATAAATTTTGTAACAGATAGTTTGGGAGAACAGGCTATTAGGATTTCTGCACAGGCCTATTTGTTGAAATTTTACAATGATTTAGGCTTTGAGCCAGTGTCGGAAGTTTACTTGGAAGATGGTATAGAGCACATTGAAATGTTGTATAGGAAATAAATTTTAATCTAAATTTTCACTGTATAAATTAAATTACTCTGCTTGGCCAATGAACGACTATCATTATCACTTTTCCAATCATAACAACCAAGTATTTAGATTCATGTTGTACATTCGAATGTTCAAACATTTTCGTATTCCCAATGTTACGGCTTATTTGCGCTTTCTTGCATATGACGACGTAACATTTTTTGTTTGTTCATATTCCATTCATATTGTCGTCATAGAGAATATATCTTCGTCCAATAAGCTAACCTTAATGCCCATATAGGATAGCTAAGAAAAGGAGAAGGTACGAGTGAAACTAAAAGAAGAGAAAATGAAACTGAGGAAGGGTAAACCGCTCATCTTTATGCTTAAAGCAATTGGGGTTATAGTTATTGCAATAGCACTTTTTATGGCCATTGTTTTTATTGTTAATATTGTCTGTAACAAATTCGAGCAAGGAAAAATAGGTAGTTATGGTCAGCCTGTAACTGTAGACGGGAAGGATATGAATGTCTTCATTCAAGGAGAAGGCGAAGAAACCATCGTGCTCTTACCTGGTTATGGCACAGCAGCACCAGCACTTGATTTTAAACCACTAATAGATGAATTATCTCCATTTTACAAAGTTGTTGTAATTGAGCCCTTTGGTTATGGATTAAGTGATTTAACCGAGAAAGAACGGAGTACAGAGAATATAGTCAGTGAAGTACATGAAGCTTTACAGCAACTTCAAATTGAGCGGTATATTCTAATGGGCCACTCCATTTCGGGTCTTTACGGACTAGATTATGTGAACAAATATCCAGATGAAGTGAGTGCATTTGTTGGGCTCGATAGCAGTGTTCCAACGATAAGCGAGAAAAAGATTGATTCTTCAATCATTAGAACTATTAAACTACTAAAAAAATCGGGTTTAGCTAGATTGCAGGTGAAGCTAAGTGATGATCCCTATGCCGAACTACCATATGATGAAAAAACAAAAGAACAACTGAAAATTCTTAAACACAAAAACATGTATAATCCCAGCCAGTTAAATGAAGCTGAAATGATGTATGAAAATTTTAAAGCAGCGAAAAATTTATCATTCCCAAAAAATCTTCCTGTTATTTTCTTTATACAAGCGAATCATCCAGTCACTGACAGATGGGTGCCAGAGCATCAAAAACAAATAAAGGATTCTGTACATGGGAAAGTGATGACATTTGAAGGGGATCATTATTTATATCGTACCAAAGCACAAGAAATTGTAGAAAATTTCAGGGCGTATATGGATCAAATAAAATAAGCGTAGTAATTCAATTAAAATGTCTTAGCCAGTATGAGCATACAACGCTTTATTTGCAACTTTGTTAATAGAAGATAAACTAGGTTTTTAAACGTATATTATAAATAATACAAATAGAACGAGGAGGAAATGCAATGTCTAAAAATCAAAAGGTTATAATTGTTGGGGCAGGGATTGTTGGTGCATCTATTGCTTATAATCTATCAAAAGTACATCAGGATATCACGTTAGTTGAGAGCCATTCAAAAGCTGGCTGTGGTGTAACATCAAATTCCTTTGCCTGGATTAATCCTTCAGGGCGTGTTCCAGAAAAATTCCAACATTTGTATGACGGATCATTAGCAGAATATCACGTATTGGAAAAAGAGATTCCAGAATTAAAGGTAGATTGGAACGGCTCCCTTTCATGGGGAATTCCTGTAAACATCAATAAATCTTATGTAGAAAAAATAACTGGCCAGCAAGTATCGGACTTAGAACCTCATTTAAAAGAACATCCAAAGGAAGCTCTATATGCTTTTAAAGAAGGTGCGGTAGATCCTAATATTCTAACGAATCTTTTACTCAAGAAAGCCCAAGAAAATGGGGTAAATATATTGTTCGATACAAAGGTAACACAAGTTAAAAAGGAGGATGCTAAAGTTGTTGGCATACATACTTCAAAAGGTTTTATAGAATCAGACGTAATCGTTTTGGCAAACGGTACAGCGTTACCTGAGCTTTGTAAGCCTCTTGGTATTGAGGTACCTGTTGAGTCATCACCTTCTATTATTATTCGAATGAAATCTTTCAAAAAGCTTATTCACACATTAATTTCTAATTCAAGATTCGAAGCAAGACAGCTATCTGATACTACGTTAATTGCTGCTGAAGATTATTTGAATGACCATGGAGAAAATGGACCAGAAGAGATTGGAAAAAGAGCTTTAGAAACCCTTCGCTACGATTTGGTAGATGGGGAACATTTAGAGTTAGAAAGTATCAAAGTAGGAATGAGGCCAATGCCAAAAGACGGTTACCCCATTGTCGGTTTTCACGATGAGGTAAAAGGACTTTATTTAGCAGTTATGCATTCTGCAATTACGTTATCTCCAGTTATTAGTCGATTGATAGCGAAGGAAATCGTAGATAATGTGCAGATGGAAGAATTAGAAGGTTGTAGACTATCTCGATTTTACCAAGTAAATGAAATATGAGGAATTAAATATCAAATTTTAATCATGCTAGAAAAGGTAAAAGCAATTCGACATAAGCATCCAAGGTTACTATGATTGGCAAACATGGACTATGCCACTCACTAATCTTAAAAGCATAGTAGTGAAACTATAAAGAGAGGGGGGAAAAGGGGAGTCAAGTGAAGATACTTAAAGAGCGTGTTATGGTTGATTTTATTATTTTTTCATAATACGCTCTTTTCTATGTTCTATTAAGTACACTTATGTCTGTTTATTATTAATATGAAGCTATAAAGCATACTTCAAATCAACTAGTTTGGATTTCAAAATTCTGAATGATTTGAGAAAGGGGGATGCTAGGTATTGGCATTGCATACAGTAAGTCATAACTATTAGCAGATTCCATTTTTAGTTTCTAAAATGATTTAGTGCTAGTAGTGTTGCCGAATTATACTCAGTAGGCAAATCGTCCTCAAAATAAATTGCCTCTACTGGACAAACTAATTCACAAGCCCCGCAATCAATACAAATATCAGGATTAATCACATATTGGGTATCTGTCAAAACAATGCAATTTACAGGACAGACATCCAAACAGACAGCTGCTTTTTCATCCCTACATAATTCTGTAATTACAAAAGCCATTATAAAGCCCCCTAAATAGATAGTTGTTGTCTTAATTCTTCAGGTGACTGTTTCCAGTACTCCTCATTAAAGCCAGATAAAAACTGATAAAGTAATTTTTTTGAATTAATATCTACATGATTCAGGATAAATTGCCCTTTAAGTGCCTTATCCAAGTAATTTACTTGTTCTGGCAACGATTTATAGCCAAGTTTAATTCGGCGTTCTTCTTTTGATACGCGTACTTCACTTGCTGTACATCCCGCATAAAAAGGTCCGTTTTGAGCAATTTGAGTAGCTACCCAAACAATCCAATAACGATTATAATTGTCACTAGCATGAGCTAAATCAGGGGAAAATCGAACTTTTTTTTCAATTATACTTCGCCCATGTAAAGCTTCTAAGTCTATAAACACATGTTCATTTTCACAATCTATAATAATCGGCGTTACATTATTTAAATCAAGGGTACCTACTCCGTAACCTCCATCTCCATCTGTTGAATCGTTACTTAAGATAGTGAAATGCATTTTTTGTTTCATAGAAATCACCTTTATACGATTTTGAATTTCTAGATCAACTTCCAAATTTTGTTTATTTGAATAATCCTAAACTCAGATTTTCCTAATATTTTTATAAATAAAATATACAACTTATTTTCATTTCTTGTCTTCAGGCTTACGTCTGAATTGTTTGAAATGGTAAAGTTGTAATCTGAGTTTTTGTGTTGAAGTTCGCTAATATAGAAAATTAAATCACATTTATATTGTTCATAAATGGCACTTCGCATTGCTAAATATATAAGTTTATTTTTTTATTTAGAATTCAAAAAATTCTGTTATTTTAATCACTAAATTGGAAATTTTAATATATTAAAAGATCTTTGTTCAGATTTTGTTCAGTAAGGTTATATTAAAGTATATTATGTCAAAAAGATAATAGTGAGCTAGGGTTACCTAGCATTTTTTTAATTCAAAAAATAATGAGGATTTGAATAGTCACTTTAATAATAAAAGTGTGTAATATAAGCAATATGCTGTAATTATACATATGAATTTACTGAACTATGGAGGCATGATAATGAAAAAAAATATCCTAATCATTGTGAGTATTATCATGCTGTTTGTTATTGTCTTTTCCCTTGGCAATTGGCATTATTTCTCCAATACCCATCCTAAAATTGTACACGAAGGATTGGTAAAAATAGATACTGAGCAATTACAAAAGCCAGTAATATTAGAAGGGGATTGGACTTTTTATCCAAACCTCTTAATTCCTCCAAAGGACAGGCTTGAAAACTACAATAATAAAAAGGAGACATTACATGTACCCTTTAATTGGGAGCCGTATGTAGAGCGAAATAAAGAGGGGCTTGCTGTTGGTACCTATCATGTCAAAATAGAGGTACCGACAGAAGGATTTTACGGCTTATATATTAGAGCTATCCGACAAGCTAGTCGAGTTTTTATTAATGGTGTAGAGGTTGGGGCTAAAGGAAATGCAAGCACAGTCTTAAGTGAATATCAATCTGAAAATGATGATAAATATACAGTATTTGCGCACAGTAATAATAAGGTACTAGACATTGTCATCCATGTAGCGAACTACAATTATTCACAGCCAGGTATCGTTTATCCTATTGAATTTGGCACGAAGAAGGTCATTCAACAGCATTACAATTGGAAAGTGTTTATAGATGCATTAGTAAGTATTGGGCATATAGTCATTGGGGTCGTTTATATTCTTACATATATACAGAATCGTAAACGCAAAGAAGAGCTGTTCTTTGGTCTTTTTACAATCTCTTTAGGGTTTTATATGGCGTTTATTAATCAAAAAGTATTTTTTCTATTAGTTTCAGACATATTACTTGTCGATCAATTGCGTCTACAGCTCGGTATCGTTCCGATAGCTTTACTAGCTTTGACACTATTTATTTATTCGATGTATCCGCATCTACAAAAAAGAAAAATAATATATATTTTTATTATTTTACTAGGTGTGGTATTTGTTTTTTACGGTATTTACAATCCAATTACAAAAAATCAAAGAGCCTCTTCAGATTTTGAGGTGTTCTGGAGAAAAATAGCTTATATCAGTGTTACTGCTCCAGTTGTATTATATAATCTATGGATTCTAATTAGGGTTATGCTACATCGTCTAGAAGGTGTTCGTTATGTTCTAATCGTGATTTCAGCTATTTGTTGTTATTCAATTTTACTTGCTTTAAATTTCTTAATGGGTATTCCTATAGATTATACAGAATTTGTGTTATTTTTACTGATTTTGTTCGGGTTTGCTTCATTATTAAATTTTCGTGCGAATCAAGCCTTTATGAAAATCCAAGCATTATCAGAAGAATTGCTGGCACATAACCAAATGAAGGATGAATTTCTACTGAAAACTTCACATGAATTACGTACACCACTTAACGGTATTTTGAATTTATCAAAATCCTTAATGGAAGGGGCTCAGGGACCTTTAAAACGAGCGCAACAGGAGCAAGTCATTCTAATTCATAATGTCACACAGCGTTTAGGACATTTAGTAGAAGATTTGTTGTTTTCTTCAAATCAAATGACGGGAGAAGTAAGGGTTACCCCACGAAGTATCCCACCATCCGTTATTAATGAAGTAGTAGTAGAAATTCGTAGTATGATGGCAAAGAATAGTCAAGTTAGTGTTAGTGCTGAAGTGGATTTAGAATTACCTCATATATTCACGGATGAGTTACGCTTTAAGCAAGTTCTATATAATTTGTTGCAAAACGCTATTAAATATACAGAAGTTGGAGAAATCAAAGTGACAGCCTTTGTCCATCAACAGCAGATGGTCATTCAAGTTAGTGATACAGGCTGTGGTATTCCAGCACAAGATTTAGATCGAATCTTTAATGCCTTCTATCAAGGAAATAATCTTCAAAATAGGGAAGGACTCGGTTTGGGCTTAAGTATTACTAAAAATATTGTTGAAAAATTAAATGGTGATATTCATGTTTCAAGTACGATAGGGCAAGGTACTACATTTACTTTTACAATGCCACTTGCCACTGGCGAGCATCTGAGCATAGAGCAATCGGCTACAATTGCCTCTGATACTGTTGAAATACAGTTACAATTACCACTTATCTATAAAGGGAATAATAAAAAAATACTTGTAGTGGATGATAACCATGTCAATATAAAAGCTTTAGCTGATGCTTTAACACTTAAAGGATATACAGTTATTGCAGTCGATAATGGGTTTGATGCGATAGATTATATTAAAACTAATCATGTAGATTGTATGTTAATCGATCTAATGATGAATGGGATGTCGGGATATGAGCTATGTAAACGAGTACGTAAACAATTTGATATGCTAGAGTTACCTATTATTATCTTAACAGCGATTATGAAGCATTCTGATTTATTGGTAACCTTAAAAGTTGGTGCAAATGATTATTTACAGAAGCCTATTTCGATGGATGAACTTTTTATTCGCATCGAATCTTTATTAGCTATTCGACAATCTTCAATAGATGCAATAGAGGTAGAAATGAATTTTTTATATTCTCAGATTACTCCACATTTTGTTTATAATACGCTTAATACTATTATCGGTTTAAGCTATACAGATATGGACAACACGCGTGAAGCACTCTATTGTTTAGCAACCTATTTCCGTGCAAAGCTTAATGTGCATTATCGAAATAGCTTTGTCTCTGTTGAAGAAGAGATGGAGCTTGTAAAAGCATATTTATATATTGAAAAGATGCGTTTTGGTGATCGATTAAGTATCAAATATGATATTGATGAATCCATTCAATTAATGATTCCTGCTTTATCCATTCAGCCATTAGTGGAAAATGCTGTTTTTCATGGTATTTCTAAAAAACAAGAGGGAGGAACCATTGAAGTAAGTGTCCAAAGGGAGGGACAATTTGTCCGAATCAAAATCTATGATAACGGAGTAGGTATGCCTGAGGAAAAACTACAGCAGCTGATAAACGAAGAAAGCACACGTATTGGATTTATGAATCCTTTAAAAAAATTCAAATTAATGAAAAATGCTAGTTTACGTTTATACAGTGAGGAAGAAAAGGGGACAACGATTGTTGTTTTATTACCTGAGGGCGGTGGAGCGTGAAAAAACTAAGCATAATGATTAGATGACCGTCTTAATTTCAAATAACAAAAGGGAATGAAAAACTAAATGGTCAAGGGACCCTTTGTGAATATTTAGTCAAAATGAAGGTGATTTCCGTTCCAAACTACTCGCTTTGTTGCTGACGC
>NZ_DKJS01000001.1:84835-92599 GCF_002455205.1 Lysinibacillus sp. UBA6686
GTATTTCAACAACATGAAAAGTACCACAATTTTCGGTTTGTGGTACTTTTAAAGCTTTGTGGAATATCTCTGTAATATAGCATATATTAATTTTTTTCTTTTAATAATCCTTCTACTACAAATTCAATAATCTTATCTTTCACAATAGGGAAAATATCGTCACCTATTTCACTTTTGTGTAAACGTAATGTCATCACGGCCTGCATAATTCCTACAATCACTCTAGGGTCATTTTTTGGCATTGTCCCTTGCTCCATGAGGAAGTTAACCGCCTCAATACCTCTCCTTGCATTCATTTGATTAAACTCTGACATTTGGGCTGGTAATTTACGTAACAGTCGATCATGTTCATCATTTTGAAAAACTTGTTGTAGAAAAGGATTTTTTTCGACTGAATCAAAAGAAAAATGAAAGAATGAATGTAATAACTCTTTTGATGTAAGATTTTTTCGAAACAGTTCATTCAGAACTTCCTCTCGAATTTCTACTTCATTAATTAATATTTCATAATAAAGCTCTTCTTTAGAATTGAAAAATTTATAAAATGTTCCTTTGGCAATACCACATTCTCTAATGATTTCATCAATACTCGTCTTTGCGAGACCGTATTTAATAAAAATATTACGACCTTTTGTCAAAAGATCTTGTTTAATGTGCTCCTTTTCGTTATCAGTAAATTTTGGCATTGAGTATCTCCTTTGATTTTTATATGACTTTTTGTGGATTTATAGTCACATCTAATTTATACTATACCATATATAGTCAAAATAAAAATGATGCTATCTTTATTATTTTTGTGACTATATAGACTTTTAAAGTCATAAAAAATTTGAATTGAAAAATTAAGGAGAAGAATATGAATGCTATTGGAGAAAATCTGGTTAAATTTGATGGACTTTATAATTTCCGAGACATTGGGGGTTTTATAACGAATGATGGAAGGGTAATGAAAAAGGGTATGCTTTTTCGCTCTGATGAGTTATCAAGGCTTTCTGTAAAAGATATAGATATATTTAATGATTTTAACATTAAACTAATCTGTGATTTAAGAACAGACCGGGAAAGAAAATCAAAGCCTAGTAAAATCTTATTAGAACAAGCTATAAAGGTGAAGAACATTTCTATTCAAGATAGAAGTCAAGAATTCACACGTTTTGAATTCTTCAAATTTCTAGTAAGTAAATCAAACTCAGTAAATTTTGAACGAATGATGAAAGAAATGTACTATAATATGGCCTTTATTAACAACTCAAAAATTAATGAAGTGATTACATTGCTTTCTAAGCAAAATCATTTGCCTGCCTTAATTCATTGTACTGGGGGGAAAGATCGAACCGGTTTCATTTCTGCACTAATACAATTGCTGGTTGGAGTTCCATATCATAAAGTAATGGAAGAATATTTGTACTCTAATCATCTTATTGAACCTAAAATGAGAAAAGTGGAGAAAATGATTAAATGGATGAGCCTTTTCCAAGTCTCTTCAGAGAAAATAAAACCAATGCTAGAAGTTCGGGAAGAATATTTAGATGATGTTTATCATGAAATCATTAAACAATATGGTGATATAGAAAATTATTTATATGAGGATTGTGGTATAAAGAAAGAGTGTTTATCAACATTAAAAAATATGCTACTTGAATAAATACACTGTTTAAAACAGTTTTTTATTTAATTTTTATATGACTAATAGAACGTTAAAAGTCATATGTTCTTTAAAACTATTTGAAATGAGTGAGAAGATGTTTAAGAATTACTTCCAAACAAAGGATATTCGTTTATTTTATGTGAGAACTAAATTAGAGGGAAAACCGATATTACTACTCCATGGTGGCATTTCAAGTTGGGAAGCTTTTGTGACAATTATTCCTGAATTAGAGGAATACGGATGTATTTATGCCCTTGATTTAAGGGGACATGGTAACTCGGATAAGAATGTTGAAAAGTATAGCCTGAAAGATTATGTGACTGATGTTGTCCAATTTATGAAAGAAACAATTTCTGAACCCCCGATTATTTTTGGTCATTCTCTTGGCGGTATGATTGGCATTCAAATAGCTGCATATTATCCTGAACTAGTGAAAGGGTTAATAATTGGAGAATCGCCTTTAAATTTAGAAGTATTAAGGGAAAGTTCTAAAAGCCTAGAAAAGTGGCAGGCATTTAAAGAAAATTTTAAAGAGCATAAAGGAGAATTGAAAGTAGGAAAAAATAAAATACAACAAGATAAAAAAGATTCTGCACTAATGGAATTTATGATAAAAAGTGTTTTGTTAACAGATTCCAACGTAATAACTGCTATGGTCGATGAATTTGAAGATACATTTAAGTCATATGATATTCATTATTTACTACCGATGATTAAATGTCCCGTATTAATATTACAAGGTAATCCAGAACTTAAAGCTATTATAAGGGATGAAGATGTAGAAACAGCTTTAAGACTTTTACCTCATGCTAAGCATATTAAACTATTGCATGCAGGGCATACATTGCATATAGAGGATAAAAATGCGGTATTACAAGCGATTCTACCATTCATAGAGAAATTTAATGGCATATAAATCATAAGAAATTTGAAACAGCCAGATTTACATTTGGCTGTTTTACTGTAGAAAAATATTAATATAGCATTGACAAAGTATAAGTTTTTAGCTAAAGTACGATTGTACTTGAGTTCAAAAAAAAATACTTATGTTTATTTGTGTTTGGAATCTCTTTTCTGAGTGGGAAAAAGACATTCGTTTATAAATAAGGGGAGGTTATTTTGAGGATATTAGAAGCTTTAGTTTTATTTATATCTATAATTTCATTCTTTTGTATAATTTTTTACAAAATAGAAAAGCGAAAAGCAATGATAGTAGTTGCCGTTATAATTTATCTTTTTGTAGCGCTTCAGATAATCTTAGAAGGGTATCGGTGGCAAATGCTTTTGGGGTATTTTGCACCTTTGATTTTAATTATAGCAAGTAAACTTTTTTTGCTCTTGAAAAACAAAAAAAAATATTGGATGCAATCGGGAATCATTACCTTTTCAATTATTTATATGATTATCATGGTAGGATTGCCACTTCTATTTCCGATCTTTTCATTTGAAAAACCAACAGGAAATTACTTTATAAGTACCAATTCGTACCACTTAATAGATAAAAACCGGAAGGAAGAACAGGCATTAGATAAGGATAAATATCGTGAACTTATGATTCAAATTTGGTATCCAAGTAAAGAAACAAATTCCTTTCAGCCTGAGCCCTATATTGAAAATGTGGGAGCAATAACCAATGGACTTCAACGAGCACTGTCAATTCCCAAATGGACTTTAAGTCATTTAAATCTTGTTAATGCTTACGCTCGGAAAAATCTCACAATTGCAGATGATAGAGACAATTTCCCTATACTTATTTTTTCTCATGGTATGACAGGTTTTCGGAATCAAAATACATTTCAAATAGAAGAATTAGTAAGTCACGGCTATATTATTGTTGGAATTGACCACGTTTATGATGCAGCAGCTACTGTTTTTCCAAACGGCAAAGAGATATTGTTGGAGCAAAATAATTTATCTGGTTTTGAAAAGCTTGACCCACACATGAAGATTTGGACAGATGATATATCATTTGTCTTGGATACATTAGAAAAATGGAACAGTGGCAATGATATAGACATATTTAAGGACAAATTAAATATGAAGAAAATAGGAATGTTTGGACATTCGTATGGGGGTGCTGCGGCTGCACAAATGTTGTTGAAGGATTCTCGGATAAAAGTAGCCTTGAATATGGATGGAGTGTTGTATGGGGAGCGAATTCCAGAGACAGGTTTTTTAAAGCCCTATATGCAAATAAATGCAGAAAAAAGCATTGATAAATCTGTTTTTGATGCTGCCTTAGATACTGCTGTTTCTCTAAGCGGGAAATCAAGGTCTTCCTATGAGGAATTTTGGAAAGAAAGTCAGCAAAGACGAGAGAATGCCTTAAAGGGTAAAGGGTTTTCATTATCTATTCGTAACACATCTCATATGAGCTTCACAGATTTTCATTTATTCTCACCGCTATTAAGTAATAAAGGAGAGGATATTAGAAAGGTTCACAAAATTATTAATGAAATTAGCCTAGCTTATTTTGATAAATATCTGATGGAAAAAGAAAACACGTCTATCTGGGAATTGATAAATAAATATCCAGAAGTTGAACTCCAAAGAGGAGGGGTAAATGACTATCAAAAGAGTAAGAAATTATCATCATCAATGGCTTTTTAATAAAAAAATACAAATTTATATTATTATTTTTTCTTTTATTTTCGCAGTCATTGCACTGTGGTTTATTCCAGAGAAAATACCGATTCACTTTAATGCTTTGCAACATACAGATATTTCAATAACTAAATATATGGGTGTCTTTATTTTTCCTACTCTTATGACATCCTCATATTTAATAAGACAATGGCATTGGCAAACATATTTTTTATTTTATTTCTTTTTTATTCTCCATCTACTATTAATTTGGCTGGCGATATAAAGATTGTCAACAAAGTCTTTTTTGTGACTTTGTTGACAATTTAAGAAATTAATTTATTTATTGTTTTGTTTATGGATAATATTAAATACTTCATTCAAAAGCTGTTCAGTTCCTGGAAGAGAGGGGGATAGTATTTTTAATTGTCGAATAGCTCCTTCGCAAACACCCCATCTTATATATGAGCTTTGAATTTCCTCTAAAATAAAATTAATTATTTCTTGAGCTTCCCGTGAAAATTTATAATCATTTGATGTTAATAATTTTTGTATCTTACTAATGGTGGTTTCTTGATCTTCACATGTACTTAATGATGTATATGGGAATAGAATTTGAGTGGTTTGCTTTGTTATTTCAATATTTTTTTCTAAACGTAAAATATTATAATCTAAAATATCTGAACTATTGAGCTTTAGCTTCATTTGATCAGAATACCTGAATTGATAGCCTAATCCTCCAATAAAGTGAGTAGATAAATCCATAGCACTCTCTTCTATTTCATTACCATAAACCTCAATTAAGCGATTCGCTAGCCAGTTCAGCTCCTTATAATGGCTATTGGCCATATATTTTTGCAGCTCCTCATCATTTTCTCCTAAAGAAATATTATATAACTCTGCAATTTTTTCAGTTCCATAGATGGAATGTTTTACCCGAAGCTGAGAATAAAAAATGTGCTTATCATTAGGCTGACCTTCAATCAACAACATATTTTGTTGTTCTTCAACTTTCTCATCAACCTTTTGAATAATATAAAGAATTAATTGGGATTTTGTAGAGAAGTAATTATAAAATGTCCCTTTTGATACTTTAGATTGCTCCAAGATATCTTGGATTGCAGTATCGTGATAGCCTTTTGTCCGAAATAGCTGTTTTGCCACTTCAATGATTTTTTCTTTTTTACTCATATTTTTTAACTCCTCAAAAAATGATTGACATTATTATTATACCATATTATCATAAAAATGAACTCGAGTACAAAATAATATACAAAAGTTCATTTGTGGTGAGAGGAAGTAAACGATATGAAAATAAATAACATACAACCCATTGATATAAATGGAAATGAGTTCAAGCGAGCTGGATTTGTCCTTGTTTTACTGGCAGGAACCTTTTTAACGATTATAAACCAAACCTTGTTGGTGACTGCTTTACCAAAGATAATGGGAGATCTAGATATCAATGCTATAGATGCACAATGGCTCATCACATCATTTATGCTAATCAGTGGCATAATGATTCCTACTTCTGCATTTTTGTTAAATACTATAACTAATAGAACTTTATTTTTTATAGCAATGGGTAGCTTTGCAATAGGAACGGTTATTTGTGGACTTAGTACAACATTTACTACCTTGCTTTTAGGGCGGATTGTGCAAGCTATTGGATCAGGTTTAATGATCCCTTTAATGCAGACGCTTATGTTTATGGTTTATCCAGCAGAACGGAGAGGGGAAGCTATGGGATTAGTAGGAATTGTTATAGCATTTTCTCCTGCAATCGCTCCAACAGTATCTGGTTGGATTGTTGATTATTATGAATGGCGCTACTTATTTTATATACTTCTTCCAATTGTAGGGGTTAACATTTTGCTAGCATTCTTTTTTATGAAAAATATGATTAAATTAACAAAACCTAAGCTTGATGTTTTCTCTTTATTACTTAGTAGTTTAGGTTTAGGCTCACTTTTGTATGGGATAAGTATTGCAGGAAATGTTGGATGGCAAAATAAGATTTCTTGGGTAGCTTGCATAATAGGAATTGTCATCATCATACTTTTCTCCCGTCGCCAATTTAAATTAGCACAACCGTTTTTAGAGTTAAACGTATTTAAAAGCAGAACTTTTACGCTGTCTACCATCATTGTCGGCATTATTTTTATGACAATGATTGGTTCAGAAATTCTATTACCTATTTATACACAATCGGTAAAGAAATTTTCAGCCCTTCAATCTGGTCTAATCTTACTTCCAGGTGCTCTTGTTTTAGGTGTCATTTCACCAATTGCCGGGAAACTATTTGATAAGTACGGTATAAAAAAAATAGCGATGATAGGTATGTTTATTTTAACTATTTCATCACTTCCTTTTTTATTTCTTACTAAGGAGACAGCAACTTGGTGGATTGTTTGTCTATATTCATTAAGGATGCTAGGAATGGGATTAGTAGCTATGCCATTAGCTACAGCAGGAATAAATGCACTACCAAATAAATTAATAAGCCACGGATCGGCCATTAATAATACTGTGCGCCAAGTGTTTGCTTCATTAGGTTCTGCCATAATGGTAGGGATTATGTCAGCCACAGTAAGTAATTCTGAGGGGAGCTCTGCTTTGCTGAAAGGACTTAATAATGGCTTTATGTCTGCTTTCTTTCTAATAGTAGCAGCATTTATTTTATGCCTTTTTATAAAATCAAAAGAAACAACAGATGAAAATTAAAAATCAAAATATAGGAGTGATTTTAAATGACACAAATAATTCAACCGTTTTTAACAGTCGCCAACTATCATTTACTTGAACAGCAAATGAATAAAATTTTGCAAACACTTGCAACAACAAAGGATAAAAATGTCATACTAGCTGTACGTGGTATTGTTGATAGTGAAATTACAGCTAAATTAGTGCTGTCTGTTGAGGAAGCTCAACTTATCGAACAACTTTTTAATGTTACAGATCGAGTGCAGGGTGAAGCGTATTTAGAACAATTAAAACCCTATGTCATACCATTTAAAGCAGTCACACCAAGTATATTGAAAAGCCTATTTAAAAAGGAAAAAAAGCTAAAGTTACCAAACCTTGAAGAAATCGATTTACAGCAAATTTGTTATTTCACTTGGGATGATTACGGTACACATCGAAAATATGTCGTGATTGAGAAGGATGAACAGTTTAAAGCGATTAAAGGCACAATCTCTAATGAAACAATTAAAGGAATATGTTCTATTTGTAACCGTCACGCTGATGTTCACTTGTTTACTACTTCAGTTAAAGGACGAGAGATTGGAACATTTACAAATCACAGTAATTATATTTGCGTAGATAGTCAACAATGTAATCAGCATATAACTGATTTAGAAAAAACAAAATCGTTTTTTGAACGTATTACTCAATAGGAACAGTCTAAAAATGGATTTGGAAAATCTTTAATTCCAAATTCATTTCATAGTGTTGAAAAACTAAACGGTCAAGGGACTCTTTGTGAATATTTAGTGAAAATGAAGGTGATTTCCGTTCCAGTCTACTCGCTT
>NZ_DKJS01000003.1:0-9870 GCF_002455205.1 Lysinibacillus sp. UBA6686
AGTATTTCAACAACATGAAAACCGTCTCTTCATGTAGAGACGGTTTCCTTCTTGTTTTTATAAATTTTCATCAATATATGTTTCGATATCAGAGGCCATTGTATCAATGGGTACATCTTCAATATTTTTGGCATATCCAGTATACATTTTTACTAAAACCCCATCTTTATCCACTAAGAAAAATTGATTTCCGTGAATCACTTGGTCGGTATTAGGATCATCCTTTACCATAATTTTAGTTGATTTTACTGCGAATTGTTCAATATATTTTTGTGAATAACCAGTAAGGAGATTCCATTTTGATTCATCAGGTACATTATATTTGCTTAGATAATCCGCAAGTACCTCTGGCTTATCAACATCAGGATCTACTGAAAACGCAACAATCTGATAATCTTCCACACCTTTTTTCTTCAGCTTTTCTTGGACCTGCGCCATATTAAAGGACATTGGCGGGCAAATAGAAGTACAATTCGTGAAAATATACATTCCAATCCATGGTTTTCCTTTTAAACTCTTCAAAGAAACAGCTTCTCCCCGTTGATTAATATGCTCAAAATCTGGCAGTGCTAAGTCATAATCTGCCTTAAATTTTACATTTCCACATGCACTAAGTACAGTTGTCAGCATCAAAAGTAGAATGAATCCAATTATTTTATTTTTCATCTTAACACGCTCCCTACCTACATTACCCTCATCCTATCGTATGAATATAACGTTGACAAGGACTCCCAAGTGACAGCTTTCGGACATCTTTGTGAAATAGATTTCACTTTAAGGAAATAAGGGCATCATGAATCGCATCCAGCTTTACCTCTACTCGGTTCAATAAATAAAACGACACTAGAATCGGAAAGCCAATTTCTGAAATCATGTTTAACCACTGCTCCATCTTTAAATTCCTCCTTCACAATTAAAAAATTGAGTATTCTCCTGTTTAAAAAGGTCTTTGTAGTATCATCCCACAAAGACCTTTTCTTCATTATGCCATCACTAATTCAAGTTCTGTCACTTGGCGATCAATGATCCGTGCCCCTTTTATGGCTACTAGAGTACCTGCTTGTCCTTCAAAAACATTTTTAGCGATAATCGTCTGCATAACCTGTTGTATTTCTGCAGTTGTAATTGTTGGCTTCGGTGCATCAATCGTAAGCACGGTTGTTTTTCCTATGGCTGTTTCAAATTGCAGCTCTAAAACTTGTGTCATCTTCTTTCCCCCCTTAGGATAAATCTGTTGTTTCTACTTTGGAAATGCTGTCTAACTTATATGAAGATAGACTCGCAATAGCATTCGCTACAGCTACTAAATCCACTGTTGAATGCGAACCATTTACATTTCGGTATGTCTTTGTGGAGAACTTTGGCTCGTTTTGTTCATTGTAGCCAGTAACATACTTTAAACGAAGTGTTGCATTGACAAAATTTACGCTTGTCATAGGTGTCACCCCCTTTCTTACACAATATATACGGACTTATTGCTAAAAAAGGGACATTAAGGATGAATTTTTTTATATTAGCTTTTATAATAGAGTGAGAGAAGGCAAAGAGGTGAACGATTTGTTAACAGGCTGGTTTTTATGGTTTATCTTGTTTTGGGTAGTCGTATTGATTACCTTTATGGGGATAGGCGGATTTTTTATGTTCCGCAAGTTTTTAAAGGCACTACCAAAGCAGGATGGTAAATCGGATTTAGATTGGCAAGAGTTTTATTTAGATAAAACCATTCATTTATGGGGACAACCTGAGAAGGAGCTTTTATATGAACTTGTTAGCCCCGTCCCTGAGCTGTTTAGACAAGTAGCAAAGGAAAAAATAGCTGGCAAAATTGGCGAGCTTGCATTAGAAGAAAAAGCGGCTGCCATTAACCATGACTTAATTATTCGTGGTTATATTCAAGCTACCCCGAAGCGAGATCATAAATTTTTACGTAAAAAATTAGCGGAAATGAAAATTGACATTACCCCCTATGAACATCTATTTGATTAATGGCTACGCTGCACATCGATTCTGTGCAGCGTTTTTCTATAAAAATTATCCCGTGACTTAAGAGTATTCTAAAAAAATAAATGGTGATTCCGTATGGACTTTAAGAAATACCGATAGAAAAGCGGAGGTAACTATGATTAAAGGCTCTCTATTGGAAAGACAATTGGTTCTTTTCTATAAGCTTTTATTCATGATATCAAGGTAAAATGGATAATGTATTTATTCATTTGGTCTGCATTCTATTACAACTTTAAAAGAAAGCATCGTTAAATTGCTACCCATTTATGACAATGTAGAGGTGGCGACAAAAAAAGCATTTAATCGCCAACAAATAAACGGGCAATTCCAACAACTATTGAGTCAGTATCAACTACCGATGCCTAAAAATGCAAAATTAATTTACCATTGACCCTAACACTTATAAATTGGGTGTTAGCGAGACCAGGTTGCCAATTTATATTTGATGAAATTATCTTATCTCTTTCAACTCCAACACAATCACCCATGTTCATCCTTTCGAATACGCCATGTGTAAAGATACCTTTCTCACATTTTGTAAAAATACTCGCCACTCTTTTGTATTGATTTTCTCAAAGTAAAAAATCTCGTTTGTTTGGATGATTTCAAGATAGAGTACATCTACTAAATCATTTGTTACGCCAGTTAAGCCATTCGCTAAATAGATAAAAATATCATCTGCAATTGCGTCGTATCATGTTCTAATAATAACTCTATACAATTATGATGAATACGAAAAGGATTGGATGCTGGTTCTATAATCATCCATCCAATGTCATCTAAAGTATCTCGCAAAGCCATAAGTCGTTGTAAAGTCATTTTCTATCCTTCACAAACGCAAATCTTCTATCACAACTGGTACATCTAATTTTTCAAGAAAAGCCAAACATGCATCAAAGTAAGGTTGGTCTTTTGCTTCCTTTTCCAAGTAATTACCGCCAAACGTATGCGAATCTATCAACGTATCGAGCACTTGTAAAAAGAGTTCCTTTTGTTCATGTACCGACTGGGTGGATAGTTTCGGTAATGCTTTAATCAGTAACAATTCATCTTTATAATCTAGGAAAGTGGGTTTGGTTTTCAAAAAAGCAGCCAATTCCGCTAAGGTCATCTTTACGTTCACCTCTTTTTTCTAGTTCACGACAAACTTGTACTTTTCTCCCTTGGCGTTTGTGGTGGTTGTTAAGAATGGATTCTAACAGCCCTAGTATGTTTCATAAACCAGTTTGCGGTCTATATTGAATTTCCCATCAAAAGATACATAAATATAAAGTTGTCCCGCTGGCGAGTCGCCTACATCATAGCCTAATTGTATTGTATCATCTGTGTTAAAAATCAATTCAACTAACAGTAAATTGCTGTTATCTTCCTCAGCATGTATTTCAGTAATCAAGTCTAGCGCACTGCTGTTTAGTGTATCCAAGTGATTCCACACTTTTTTGATAGCGGGCGATAACCGTTTAATCATTGCTTCTGTTCTTGCTTTCGTTTGAACAAAAATTTCCTGTTCCTTATAACTCCATGTCGTCTGATAAAAAGTTGTCCCATTATCATATTGAAACGTTCCAACATCTTGAATAACGTACATTGGCTCCATCATTAGATTGTCAGCATAATTCAAATCTTCTAGCAATAGATTATATGTTGTATCCAACTGAGTTAGTTTATTTTCTGAACAATATAGCTCAACCAATTGCACATTATGGCGAATATCTAGCTCCGTAATATGATTGTTGAAACATCTTAATCGTTGCAACATTGAATTTTGACTGACATCCAAATAGTTAAGGTGGTTATGATTGCAACGAACACTCTCTAATTTTAGACAACTCGTTATATCTAAAAGAAGTAAATAATTGTTTCCACAGTCAAGGTGGGTGAGCTCAGCATGATGATTTAAATGTAGTGTTAATAAAGAATTATACCCACAGTTTAGTTCTTGCAGATGGTGATTTTGATCCAAATGCAACGCCGAAAGCATATTCTGATAACACACCAAAGAAACTAGTTTGACATTGTGACTCACATCCAACTCTCGCATTCGGTTAAAGCCACAATCGACCTTTTCCAAGAAAGGATTGTTCATCAAATTCAATGACGTGATTTGGTTTTCAGTACAGTTTAGTATTTTCAAGAGAGGGTTATAGCTTACATCCAGTTGCGTTAGCTCATTATTTCTACAAGACAATTCTTCTAATTTTGACTGATTACTTATATCTAATGACGTTATTTTGTTTGTACAACAAATAAGAGTTTGCAAATGATAGTTATAACGAGTATCCAGTTCAGTTAAATCATTGAATGCACAATCTAGTTCTTTGAGAGCTATAAAATGCTCAATACCTTGTAGACTAGTGTAATTGTGATTCCTCAGTTGTAAGGATTCAATTTGATTCACATCACTAAATAAAATAGTTTTGCGATTGTTACAAAACGTTTCAAGTACATACGTTTTAAAGTTCTCATCAATGAAATCTTGTGTTATATCCATAATGCTATCGTCATTATTATCTCAATCAAGATAAAAAAACGAATTCTCAGACACCTCCTCGATTTACTCTACAACATTCTAGCATTTTTTTGATTTGAATAGCCACCTCAGAATACCCAGTATTTTCATAGAAAATCTTATCATAAAAATAAAATTCAGGAAATACTTTATAAAAATTTGATAAAAGTGTTAAAATGCATTTTTTATCCACTAAATAATCGTTTACTGCCGTTGCTTCTAATTTCATTTTCTAGCTCGCCTATTTTGCTTGATTCCCACTTCTTCAGTGTTTCCGCAAGGGGTGTTTCAAAAATATAGGCATAGTAACCATTAAATATTAGTTACAAAAACCCACCATTCTGTAAATTATTCTACTTTCATCTGATTGCCTCCTATTATCACGAATGGTGAGCAAGCTATTGATTGTAATATGTCTCAAATTCACCTATATATGTTAAGCCATTGTACAGTTTATTTTTATCAATCATGGTAAGGTGCGAATCCATATAATGAAACATTGCATTTACTTTTGCTAGTCTTTTTTCCAAACAAATATCTCGTATCTTGAACAATGTTTCCTGTCGAACAGATAAAATCTTTTTATACCCAAACACTTCGTTATATCAATTTTTACATGCCTCGTTTTCATCTATAATCTTCATATTCCCACTGAAAAAATCGTTGCAAACATATACACGATTCTTCCCAAGTCTGCTTGGAACAGCTTTGCACAATTTCTTGCATGGCTTCTCTTAATTTTTTAAAATCAAACTCATCTATAACTAATGTTCTATTTCTTGCAATGACAAATTCATGTTGGCGACTTCTCAATGCCTCTGGAGTAGCTACCTTAACGTAAAACATATTGGAAGCTGTCTCGCCTTTTAGTCCGATCTCCAAATCCAAAGAAAAGAAAACTTGCTCCAAATTATCAGGACGCCACTTGACAATAGAGGCAACATTTGATGAGGATAAATCTCTTAATTCTAGCTCAACCACTTTTTCGCCTTCCACTATATCGTAACCTTTATACTCCCATCGAACATATCTTCTTAAGTAACTATATGATTCTTCCTTTGATGATTTAGAACAAATTTGCAATATTTCTTGAATGGTATCTTTAATCTTTTTGAAATCAAATTCATCAATAACTAAAATTCTCTTTATCATATAATGATTATATTGACGAAAACTATTTCTCAATGCCTCAGGGGTAGCAACCATTACAACATTCTGACCTATAATAGAGCATGCTTCGCCTACAAATCCAAGCTCCAATGCCACTTGGAAGAAAACACGCTCCAAACTATCAGAATATTCAATAAAATCTTGTAAATGTAAATTTTTTAATTCCCATTTAACCAATGCATTTCCCCCTATTTTGCGATAACCCTCTTGTAGAATACTAGCAATATATTCTCTGCTCAAAGGATAGACACGACATTTTATCTTCTAAAAATCAACCACTTTCGCATGTCCATAAATCAAAAATAACTGTCCTTCTCAACAAAAGAAATAAGAGATCGCTTCAAGGATTGGCGTAACTAGGCGCCCACTATATTGTCATTTAGAACTTTTTGATTTTCCAACTCTATTTAATCTAAATCAGAATAAACAATGTACTGCTGGCATTCTAAGCATTGGAACAAATAGCCTTGATGTGAACCATTATTGCGTAAAGTAGCAGCTAACTCTTCATTTGTATCACCATCAAAATGCTCCAGCTTCTCCGTAACACCCATTTCTACAAGCTCATCCCACCCGACATAGCCAATAAACGCACAGTAATCCGTACAATGGGCTACCCAATTATTGCCTTGCCAACTAGCATAACCTGGTGTTCGATGTAATATCTCATCCGTGTAGGTCTCATTGTTAACAAGCTCTGAATTGAGCAAATCTTGCTGAAACTCGCCATCGAATTTTTCGGCAGCCTGCCCGCTATGAATACAGCTTGGGCAAAGATACTCTACTTCTGTCACCGCATAAATTCCACCTGTATAATAAATCTCCACTTCCTGCTCACAGCAATCACAAACAACGATTTCGCCTGTTTCAAAAATGTTGGCTTGGATTGGGTTTGGCATATATTTAAATGTTGGTAATGGTGTTTTCATCTCAACTTCCTCCTGAATAATACATGGTAATAAAGGCTTTAGATTTTGTGGATTGTCCATCCAATAGAGAATCGTACTGTATTTTTTCTTGTCTTTTTTATTGTGCACGTCCATAACAGATATAAAAAAATTTGTATGCCTCATCATACATGTACAACATACAGAAAATTTCGACAAGTAAGCGTAAATTTATCTCTGTTGGCTCTGCTTGTTGAACTTGCTCCTTTAATTCATGCATGGCATTAATTGCTTTGGCATTCTTTACAGCAAATGCTTTTCTTTATATTTGCCACTGTGCCATAAGATTTTCTGTCATTCTCCATCCACCTTTCGATATACGATTTAATGATTTAGAACATCTCTCCTTCACCACTCACGTCACAAAAGCAACGCCATGCTTCTGTGTCAGCTCTCTCAACACACGATAGGCTTCATTAGCGACTGACCATACAAACGCCCCATAAATAATTGCATAGCCGATACTATAATCCGCACAACGGTTTGCCAGTTCTTTATCTTCATTTAGCAATTCATCCTCCATCACATTCATATCGGGGAATTGTTTTCACCATGTCCTCATACCATTTTTGCAATGCGGAAGGCTTTATGTAATTTTGTCATAATTATGCCTCGATAAGAATATATGTTCTGTTTCGAGAATAACATACAAGTAACTTTTTTGAAAACTCATTTTTTATCTACGGTCAACAAAATTAACTAGTTTTCACTCAAACATAAAAATGTGTCTGGAAAATGGCACGTATACCAGACACCTCGTTGGCTGTACAATGATGAAGCAATCTCTCTCCATTATACAGTGTATTGAAAAGGACGTTTCATCTATGCTTTACTTCGCGAATCATTTTCTAGGTTAGCCCTTTCATCTTAACAAGCTCAACTATCCCTATTCCACTCAATGATAATTTGAATCATACTGCTCTTCATACTTAGATCACATCGTTCATTCATTATTAATATTTATTTTGTAACAAACTTCTCTCTATGCGAAGAATTCATCTATTGTATCATTTAAAGGAATCGAGGAAAAAGTGATGATTACAAGATGATTACAAAAGGAAAAAGGTTTCCTAGACTTCACCTATAAAGATGAAATATTTACTTTAAAACTTAAATTCCCTGCCATGCATTAAAAGTAATTTTAATGCTAGCAAACCATCACTTTTAAAATTCTATCCATCGTTTCTGATATCAGTCCAATGAAGTCTACCTATCCCCAAAATGAGAAAAAAGCCTGCACTAAACACTAGTGTAGGCTTTCCTTTACAAATTTTTAAGCGGAATGGTTTTTGACTTTGATAAATTGAACAAGCATGGCAATTCGCCAAGGAACTAACATGGCGAAGGCTAAAATCCAAAACATTCCTGCTAACTCACCAACATCAATGGAGCTACTTAATATCATTTTTGCCACAACTCGGAACACTAATAGCCCAATTAAAATAAAAACGAAGGCTTTTGAACGTTTTAAATAAATATCTTGTCCCTTTACTTCAAATTTTGAAGTAGCAATTAGTATTGTTGAGAACACCATTCCGACTGCAGCAGCCTCTAAAATTTGCATAGGCGGCACACGGAATTGTTCAAATAAAAACATTAACGCACCTGAAGACATTGCGATAGGTGGAATGATAATTTTCTTCTCATTTGTTGGTTTTTTGGATGCTCTCATCCGTATTACCATGACAAAGCTACCCATTAAAATGGCCATTATGGTCGAACCTATAACATAATAGTGAGAAGGGATATTGCTTAACATAAAAAAATCCTCCTCTAATGTCAAATTAACAATTTTGTCCAAGCAATTGATCAACTACAGATTTCAATCTTTCTGGCTCAAATGGTTTTGTGATAAAATCTTTCGCACCACTTTCAATCGCTTCCACAATTAATTTTTGTTGGCCTAAAGCTGTAATCATAATTATTTTTGCATTTGGGAATTCAGGGATGATTGTTTTTACTGCCGCAATACCTGTCATAACGGGCATCGTTACATCCATCGTGACAAGATCTGGTTGTAACTCTCGATACATCGCCACAGCTTCCTTCCCATTGGCAGCCTTGCCGACTACCTCATAACCCCACTCCGTAAACATATTACTTATGGCAACACGCATAAAAAGCGTATCATCCACTACCAAAACTGTAGGCATCTGTTCAACTCCCTCCACGTTAAAGTACGGTATGCCTCTTTAGTTTAGCAGATTAGAAGCCTGTAAATCCACCGAAAATAGGCTGTAACAAGCGTGTAATATATGTTAACCCATCAAAGAATAACAATATCCCAACGGCAATCATTATATAACCACCGATTTTCACTATTTTTTGGCTGTNNTCGAATCCAAGTCATACGTGAAATAAAGAATGATAACACGAAGAATGGAATCGCAAAGCCTAAATAATAAGCAAGCATATAGCTAAAGCCTGCACCAGGGTTTGTACTAGCTAACATTATAATCGACGCTAAAATTGGACCAGTACATGGTGTCCAACCAGCAGCAAAGGCTATTCCGATTAGAACGGACCCCAAATATCCTGATGGCCTATTTTTAAATTGGAATTTACGATCCCTCATTAAAAAGTCAATTTGTAGTAAACCTACAATCATTAAACCAAATACGACGATTAAAATAGCCCCAACCTGGCGTAATAAGGTTTGATAATTAAGGAAGAACTCTGCTGCTAATGATGCGCCTAGTCCTATCATAATAAAGATAATTGAAAATCCTAGTAAAAAGAACAAGGTGTGAAAAACTGCACGCTTTTGCATCATGCCCCGCTCAGATTTTAGCTCATCTAAAGTCATACCCGTTATGTATGATAAAAATGCTGGATACAATGGAAGGGTACATGGAGAAATAAAACTCAAAAACCCTGCACCAAAAGCTAAAAATACGTTAATATCTGTTCCCATATTTTTTAATCGCTCCTTACAGTTACTGCATTCATCGTACCAAAAAACACTGTAAAATGCGCCCTTCCTGATTGTGAACGTTTCATGGCAATAAAGTGTTAAAAAAGTGAATTATCCTTATATTCTTATGCACAATTTTACAATCAGCCTCAGTAATTATAAAGATAATTGCTCGTGTACTTATGCATTATGCCCTCCACTTGCATTATCTGTCAACAAAATTCGAGTTATTTCTACAAACAGAATTTTCCATACATAAGAACCATAGCAGCAAGAGCTATGGTCCTTATGTTTCTTTTATTCAATTTCAATTAACAAATCACCCG
>NZ_DKJS01000069.1:0-5541 GCF_002455205.1 Lysinibacillus sp. UBA6686
TTCGAATCCCGTACGGGTCATATGAGAAAAGCAGTAGATGTTAATTTACATCTATTGCTTTTTTGTATTTTAAAGATATTCTTATAGATTCTAGGGGTATTCCTACAATTACACTTTAAAGCGAGGGGAACTTTTACCTGACTTTTCAGGATTAAAAGATAATGAGACTACAGAAATAGAAAAATAGGTGATTAAATCATTTTACATTTACAATGCAAATATTGATTTCAATTTTATTTAGTTGAGATAATGTAAGTGCATGAATAACATACATTAAAGATTAGTAAATGATTCAAATATTTAAAGATATATTTTTTTCAAGTTATGTAGGAAACTAAGCAATTAAATTCATTATTAAAAAATAAAACCGTCTACCTGAAAGTAAGTAGACGGTTTGTTGTTTATTATACTCTGATTAGCATTCTTTCGAGGGAAATACGTGCTTCTGTTGCAGTATGAACATCTACTTGAATTCGATTATGGGGTTGCCCTTGCTCTATGCTTTCTAGGCACCATAGCAGATGAGGAAGATCAATTCGATTCATAGTTAGACATGGACAGAAATGCTTATTTAAAGAGATAATCTGCTTATCAGGATGTTGTGTAATAATACGATTAACAAGGTTCATTTCTGTACCGATTGCCCATGAAGAGCCACTTGGTGCTTTATTAATCGTATCAATAATGTATTTTGTAGAGCCAGCATCATCTGCGGCTGCTACGACCTCACGACTACATTCTGGATGAACTAGAATGCGCATATTTGGGTGTGCTTGACGTACAAATTCAGTATGCTCAACTGTAAAACCTTCATGGACAGAACAATGACCTTTCCATAAAATCACTTGGATTTTTTCATGGGGCTGCTCTGTCTCTAGCATATTTGAATGTGGATTCCAAACAGCCATATTTTCAAGTGGAACCCCTAAATCATATGCAGTATTTCTACCTAAATGTTGATCTGGTAGAAAGAAAATTCGTTGTTTTTGTGTAAATGCCCATTTGACCATATCTTTTGCATTGGAGGATGTGACACATGCCCCACCATGCCGACCAGTGAATGCTTTTATAGCAGCAGTGGAATTGACATATGTTAGCGGAATAATTGTGTCGCCAAAAAGTTTCTGTAGAATAGGCCAGGCTTGTTCTGTTTGATAAATATCAGCCATATCAGCCATTGAACAACCTGCCCGCATATCAGGCAAATAAACATGTTGCTGTTCATTAGTTAGCATATCAGCGGTTTCAGCCATAAAGTGGACGCCACAAAATACAATATTCTCTGCTTCTTTATTAGCTGCTGATAGCTGAGCAAGTTGCAAGGAATCACCCGTAGCATCGGCAAATTGAATAACTTCATCCTTTTGATAGTGATGACCAGGAATAAAAAGCTTACTACCTAATTTATTTTTTATAGCAATTATACGAGATTCCATGTCACTTTTCGATAATGTCCGGTAATACTCTGGTAATAGTGACGTTTGCTGCAATAAACTAGTGATGGACAAGGGATTTAGCTCCTTTCGTTTGTACAAGTGCACTAATATCAAAGGCTTTTACTGAATGTGTTAGGGCTCCAAGTGAAATCCATTGAATGCCCGTTTTAGCATAGCTATTTAGATTATGAAGTGTGATACCACCCGAAGCTTCTGTAGCAATATGTGGGGGAACAGCTGGAAGCCATTGTCTTATTTCTTCAGGGCTACGATTATCAAACATAATGATATCTGCACCAGCTGCAATTGCCTCATCAAGCTGTGCTTTGGTTTCGATTTCTACCTCGATTTTAACCGTATGCCCAATTTTTGCACGTGCAGCCTGTACTGCCTGAGCAATACTGCCAGCAAAGGCAATATGATTATCCTTTAACATTATGGAATCGTATAAACCATTACGATGATTGTAGGCACCACCAATTCTTACTGCATATTTATCTAACATACGCAGTCCTGGGATTGTTTTACGAGTATCACATATTTTTGCATTCGTACCGATCGTTTCACGAACAGCTAAATTTGTAGCTGTAGCGATAGCAGACATGCGCTGAACAAGATTCAATATTACACGTTCTCCAATTAGTAATTTCTGAAGAGATCCATTAATAACAGCGATTATATCCCCTTCATGAACCTCATCCCCATCTTTTTTAAGAAGCGTAATATCCATCGACCGATCAAGTAGAAGGAAACCATGTTCAACTATAGGTACGCCACAAAAAATTCCGTTTTCTTTGGCATAAAAAGAAAAAGATCCCTGTTGTTCAGCAGAAAAAATGAATTCACTCGATAAATCTCCATCTCCTATATCCTCGTTAAAAAATTGCTTGAGCATTTCCTCGAGCTTGATGATATTCATACAATGAATTCCTCACTTTCATCTGTCCTTGTTGAAAAATAATCCACCTATTTGCCCATTTCGTACGATTTAGTGGTTGATCAGAGCGTATGTGGGCTCCGCGTGTTTCTGTTCGTGTAATAGCTGCATGTACCATTAGGGTGGCGACAATATGCATCATATAAAGTTCAAGCTCTTGTCTATTCAACCCACTTAAATCCACTTGTAGAAGTGTATTTAGTGACGGTAGTTGTTGTTTGAACTGTTGCATATTTACAGGATTTCTTACTATACCTAATGTGTGCATCATTGTTTGTCGTAATTGATCTTTCGCAAATAATAATGGTAATGGTTGTCGATGATGTTTAACATCGATAGAAAAATTATTTTGCTTACAACCAGCTTTAATAATGAATTGCGCCATTCTTTGTCCAAACGTAATTCCTTCTAACAAAGAGTTACTTGCTAAACGATTGGCACCATGCACCCCGGTACAAGCAACCTCACCAATTGCATACAGATTTGAAATAGTTGTTCTCCCCATGTTATCGGCTATAACACCACCCATTAAGAAATGGCTACCTGGTACTACAGGAATCAAACCATTTTGTATATCAATCTGGTTATCATGACATAACTGTGCAATTGCAGGGAACTTTGCTTCAAAGTGCTCGATATTTGAAATATCAATAAATGTTTCTTGTCCTGCAGCTCGTTTATTAAATAATGCAAATGCAGTAATATGACGGGGAGCTAGGTCAAGTTGAGCATGTAAACCTTTCATAATCGGTTGACGTTGTGCATCAACAAAGATTCCACCAGCACCACGTACTGCCTCAGACACTAAGCCCTTTGCCTCTCCATTAATCCAAAGTAAGCTTGGATGAAACTGCATAAATTCCATATCACTGATGGCAGCGCCTGCACGATAGGCCAATGCGATACCATCACCTGTATTTGTTTCATAATTTGATGTGCATGTATAAAGGGCGCCAGCTCCTCCAGAGGCTAGAATTACATGATGAGCAAGATAGCGTTTTGTCCTATTAATTCCTTTTGTTAGTACACCCACGCACTCTCCGGCTGTATTTAATAAAAGCTCAAAGGCTGTTTCATAGCAATTAATATTGATAGTAGATGGTAGCTGGTTAAGCATATAATTTATCATTATCTGACCAGTACGATCTCCACCAGCATGTAAAATACGTCGATGACTATGTGCACCCTCTAGGCCTAGAGCTGGAGCCCCATCTGCCTGTCGATCAACAGGGAACCCCTCTTTGAGAAAATCACCTATAATTTTGGTGCCATCTTCTATAAGGACTTCTACATTCCTTCTTTCATGATGATATTCTCCAGCAGTCAATGTATCAGCAATATGAAATGTTGGATGATCCTCTCGACTTGTAACGGCAGCAACTCCACCTTGAGCACGATAGGAACTACTGATAGTAATAGATGACTTTGTAACAATCTGCACCTGAAAGTGTTCAGCAAGTATCCGCGCTGCTTGAAGAGCCGCGATTCCACTACCAATAATAAGTACATCTGTCTTTACATCCATAGCCATACCTTCTTTACAGTTGTCTTGACACTTATCTTTACATAAAATAAAAAAGAAAACAAGACCTGATAAAATAGAAAGGAAGATTTAAATGATATATCTGGATTACGCAGCAACATCTCCAATGTCAGCAAATTCCCTTGAAGCATACAGTGAGGTAGCAAAACGTTATTATGGAAATAGTGCAAGCTTACATGATGTAGGGGGGCAAGCAAATTATTTTGTTGAACAGGCAAGAGCCATTGTAGCAAAATCACTTGGCGTAAATAATGATGGCGTTATTTTTACTGGAAGTGGCACCGAAGGAAATCTCATATCAATTTTATCTTTAGCATTAGCATCAAAAAAAGGGAAGCATATTATTTCATCTCAGGCAGAACACACATCCGTACATGCTGCGTTAAATACTTTAGAAAAAATAGGTTTTATAGTCACTAGATTACCTTTACAACAAAATGGGTGTATTCATGTGAGGCAAGTACAGGAAGTGATACGCGAAGATACGGCACTCATAACAATTCAACATGTTAATTCAGAAATAGGCTCTATTCAACCTGTGGAAGAAATTGCAGAGTTAGCAGAAAGGTCTAATATTTACTTACATGTTGATTGTGTACAGTCTTTTTGTAAACTTCCGTTAAAACCGCAAGTGGATGCTATTACCATTTCAGCACATAAAATTGGAGGTCCAAAAGGGTGTGGGGCTGTTTATATAAATCCAAAGCTTCGTGTTCCTTCATTAACACCTGGTGTGACTCATGAGCGTGGATTAAGAGGAGGGACATTAGATACACCAGCAATTGTTGCCTTTGCCTCTGCCATTGAAAATTACCATTATAATGGTCAGTATTTTCATGAACTACGAGAATATTTTAAGAGAAATTTACCACATACGTGCAGACTAATTGACTGTCAGAGTCAATTGCCCAATATTTGTGGTATATTGATGGAAAATTTGGAGGGGCAATATGTTATGCTAAAATTAAATGAAGCGGGAATATGCATTTCTACAGGAAGTGCCTGCGATATTCATAGTGAATCTGGAACAAAAGCTATTTTATCAATGGGCTATTCGATGCAAGCAGCACGACAATTTTTTAGGATCTCTTTTGGTCCTACAACGACATTTGAGGAAATTGATCAACTAAAAATGGTACTTTCTACTATTTAATAGATTCAGTAGATAAATATACGTATAAATAAATGTAAAAGATATACTAATCCATTGACTCAATTAGTTGGAAATGAAAAATCCCCACTAATTGGGTTTATTTTTTATGTTAATTTAATATTATTCTCAATACCAATTCTTCCTATTTCATAATTGTATAGTTTGTGTAAAATAATTGTTTTCTTTTTTTTTAACAATTGCTATAATGAATAGCAGAGTGATTATTTCTCTTACATGACAAAAATATCTTTAAAAAGTAATAAATTCTTTTTTTTATAAAAAAGTATTGCACAATGCGAGAAAACGTTATACAATAATTCTTGTCTTGAAGGACAGGTAAACAACTTCAAAACAAAAATACATAGGTCTAGTGATGATGGCAAAGAGGTCACACCCGTTCCCATACCGAACACGGAAGTTAAGCTCTTTAGCGCCGATGGTAGTTGGGGGCTTCCCCCTGTGAGAGTAGGAC